>JBDRIG010000001.1:0-8930 GCA_043816185.1 Elusimicrobiota bacterium
TTACCGAGGTTAAAGTCCGGTGTATATATTATACACCACTTTTGATCGTTTGAAAAGATCACAAAAGGTCTGCGCTTTTATGCGTTACTTTATGACCTCCCCGGAAGGAAGCTTGCTTTTCCATTATACCATTGCGAGAAGTCTCCGATTCATCGGGACGACGAAGCAATCTCTGTGTTGAAAAGCGAGTTTGCTTCGCTTCGCTCTCAATCAGACTGTGTCGCAATGAGCTAAAAAGTTGCATTTTTATAGAAGATAGCAACTGATGGTAAAATATGGTGCTGCAATCCAACACTAGATGGTAAAAGATGGATTGTGACACAGTCTGAATGACACATTTTCGAGATTGCTACGCAATGACCAAAAGTAGAGTTGTGGCACAGTCTCGAATAAAAGTATAGCATCAGCGTATCCATTAAATATAAAAATGTTAGTAGTATTGCATAGAAGAAGAAATAATTAATTATGTTTACATATCCAGAGAAATTTGATGTGATTGTAGTTGGTGCTGGGCATGCAGGATGCGAGGCAGCCTTAGTTTCGGCGAGAATGGGATCGAAGACACTTCTCTTAACGATTAATGCTGATACTGTTGCTCAGATGTCATGCAATACTGCAATCGGTGGAGTTGCGAAAGGGCAAATCGTTAGAGAAATAGATGCTCTCGGCGGTGAAATGGCAAAAATTGCAGACAAAACTGGTTTACAATTTCGTATACTTAATAAATCAAAAGGACCCGCCGTGCAATCGCCAAGAGCACAATGTGACAAGAAACTTTATCAATTCACAATGAAACACACAATTGAAAAACAAAAAAATCTTTTATTTGTTCAAGCAGAGGTAACAGATATTTTAACCGACGACAATAAGGTAATCGGGGTTATTGCGAAACCATCAATAAAATTTTTAAGCAAAACGGTAATTGTTACAACCGGTACATTTTTGAAAGGACTAATGCATATTGGTGAGACAACATATTCTTCTGGTAGAAGCGGTGAGTTTGCGTCGATGTATCTTTCAGATTCATTAAAAAAACTTGGGTTCGAAATTGGACGTCTGAAAACAGGAACTCCACCGAGAGTGAATGGAAGAACAATTGATTATTCAAAATGCGTTGCACAATTTGGCGACGAACCTGCCATACCATTTTCACATTTTACCGAAGAGATAGCACAAAAGCAGATTCCATGTTGGCTTACATATACAAACAAAAAAACCCATAAAATTATTTCAGAAAATTTTCACCGTGCACCACTTTTTTCCGGTCAAATTAAAGGAATAGGTCCAAGATATTGTCCATCAATAGAAGACAAGGTAAAAAAATTTCCAGAGAAGGAAAGGCATCAAATTTTTCTTGAGCCAGAGGGATACGATACGCAAGAAGTTTATTGTAATGGAGTTGCAACTTCGCTTCCATATGATGTTCAGTATGAAATGCTGAGAACAATCGATGGACTTGAAAATGTAGAAATGATTAGACCTGGCTATGCGATTGAGTATGATTTTTGCCAACCAACACAACTGAAGTTAACTATTGAGACAAAAAGTGTTGAAGGTTTATTTTTTGCTGGACAAATTAACGGAACCTCAGGCTATGAAGAAGCGGCGGGTCAAGGAATTATTGCAGGAATAAATGCTGTTGCAAAAATTAAGGATATTGAGCCGCTAATTCTTCGTCGGGACGAAGCATATATTGGAGTTCTAATCGACGATTTAGTAACGAAAGGGGTTCTTGATCCATATAGAATGTTCACCAGTCGTGCGGAATATCGTTTGCTTTTGCGTGCCGATAATTCCGATTTGCGTCTGATGAATTATGGACACAAATACGGCTTAATTGATACTGAAGTCTATAAAAAGTTTCAGAAATACAGAACATTCATCAAAGAAAAAAATTTTGAGTTTGATAAAAATATTTTACCATGGACAAAAGAAAAGGTTCTTGCTGAGATTGAGATTGAAAAGAAATACGATGGTTATATAAAAAGACAAATTGCTGATGTTGAAAAATTCAAAAAAATTGAGCACAAAAAAATTCCGGAAAAAATTGACTACAACGGGATTCCTGGCTTATTGACGGAAAGCAGGCAGAAATTAAATCAAGTGCGACCAATTTCTGTTGGTCAGGCATCAAGGATTTCAGGGGTTACTCAAGCTGATTTAAGTATAATTATGATATGGTTAGAGAAAAAACATAAAAAAAGTTGCAAAATGGAAAACGAAATTAGAATTGCTACTGCGAGTGGTATGTAGGCGACTGCGAGTGGTATGTAGGCGACGTTTTGAATAGCCATATCTGAGATGATTTCAAGGTGTAATGACGAAGACATATTCGTCTATTGTGGTATGCCAGGAAGGAGCAATGCAGACTGTGTCGCAATCCATCTTTTATCATCTATTGTTGGATTGCAGTATCATATTTTACCATCAGTTGCTATCTTCTATAAAAATGCAACTTTTAGCTCATTGCGACACAGTCTGAATGCCCGCGATGACATTATCAGCGGTGATCAGTGTTATTGTTATCAGCGATAATCAGCATGTTCATGGAGCGAAATATGGTTGACTGTAATACCTTGAATATTTCAAAGATGCATGAAATTGATTTCTTAAAATCTGCGTTAATGATGGAATCGGAAGTAAATTCAGTCGATTTCATTTTAGATTGGTTGAGGCGAAAGAATGATCAGGTTAGAACGATTGTTGAGCAAGTGCCGTTACATAAAATGGATAAATGGGGTTTTGATCCGGAGACCGGGAATATAGTGCATCAAAGTGGACATTTTTTCTCGATTGAAGGTATACGCGTTGAGACGAATTGGGGAAAGGTGCCTTTTTGGGAGCAGCCGATCATAAATCAACCAGAGATTGGTTATCTGGGTATATTAACAAAAAAAATTGGAGGAATTTTACATTTTTTAATGCAGGCAAAGATTGAACCTGGAAACATAAATATTGTTCAGCTGTCTCCGACTCTTCAGGCAACAAAAAGTAATTATACCAGAGTTCATGAAGGAAAGAGTCCATTATATATTGAATATTTTAATGGAGAAAAGACGGTAAATATACTAACTGATCAACTTCAATCAGAGCAAGGAGCGAGGTTTCTAAAAAAACGTAATAGGAATATTATCATCGAAGTGCCTGAAAATGAAGATATTCCGAAATACGACAATTTTATTTGGTTAACTCTTGGGCAATTAAAAAAATTAATATCCCAGGACAATATTGTTAATATGGATACTAGGACGGTTGTGTCCGGAATTCACTATGGTGGAATTAACGGTGATTTAGTAAATCCGTTATTAAAAGGGGACTCATTCTTGAGCGATTTTGATGGCATTATTTCTTGGATTACTAGGCTTAAATCGAAATATGAACTCAATGTAAAATCAATTCCACTGAATAGTGTTGCTAATTGGGGATACGATGGTTTGACATACAATCATCGTGAAGGAAAATATTTTAGCGTTATCGGTGTTAGGGTGGAAATTGACAGTCGAGAAGTTATCAGTTGGTATCAACCGATGATAAAGCCCGCACAGGAAGGGTTGGTTGCTTTTATTATAAAAAAAATAAATGGGGTTTATCATTTTTTGACCCAGGCAAAAATTGAGGCAGGTAATTTTGATATTTTAGAATTAGCCCCGACAGTTCAATGTTTAACCGGTAATTATAGAAGCGGTTATAATGAATACTCCGTGCCTTTTATAAATGATGTATTATCTGCTTCAAAAAAACAAATATGGTATTCTGCCCATCAATCCGAAGAAGGCGGACGTTTTTATAAAGAGCAGAACTTAAATATGATAGTAGAGGTCAAGGATGATTTTCCAATTGAAGTTCCTGAAAATTACTGTTGGCTAACTTTTAATCAGTTATTAACTTTTATCAAGTTTAATAACTATTTGAATATTGAAGCCAGAAGTTTATTGTCAGCCGTTACTGTATAACTGTCAGAATATGAAAATTATACATATTGGAGTGTTAGGGTGTGCAAATGTGGCAGAGCGGTCAGTTATTCCGGCAATTAAGAACTTGCCGAATAATTTTAAATTAATAGCCATTGCTAGTAGAGATTATAAAAAGGCACAATCTTTTGCACAGAAATTTAATTGTGAGCCGATAGAGGGCTACGGTGATTTAATAAACCGTAAAGATATAGACGCTATATACATTCCGCTTCCAACAGGACTGCACGCTGAATGGGTAAATAAAGCATTGTTTGCCGGTAAGCATGTTTATGCGGAAAAATCGATTGCATCAACATTTTCAGAAACAAAGGAAATGGTTCATAACGCAAAAATGTCAAATCTGGCATTGATGGAAGGTTATATGTTTCAATACCACTCACAACATCAGAGTGTTATGAAATTAATAAATGAGGGTGTTATAGGTGAAACAAGGTATTTTTCAGCGTCATTTGGTTTTCCTCCGCTCTTGCCAGAAAATTTTAGGTATGATAAAATTATAGGTGGAGGAGCATTGATGGATGCCGCAGGGTATCCTTTACGAGCAGCGTTTTTTATTTTGGGCAACGAACTGAAAGTTACAGGGGCGTCTGTTCACTATGATCCAAAAAGCGGAACCAGTATTTATGGCAGTGCCTACCTTTCTGGAAAAAACGGTGTTGGGGCATCTATTTCATTTGGGTTTGATAATTATTATCAGTGCTCTTACCAATTATGGGGCAGCAAAGGCAGGATGAGCGTTGAAAAAGCTTATACTCCAGGGCCAGATTTTATTCCGACATTTTTAATTGAAAATATGGATGGCAAACGGACTATTAAAAGTACGCCCGATAATCATTTCCAAAAAGCGTTTTTGGAATTTCACAGGATTATTGTAGGTGAAGGGAAAGGGAATCATTATAATGACATATTGATTCAAAGCAAAAGTTTGGAGGAGATTAAAATACAATCTCAAATGATATGAATAATCCGAAAATATCGATAATTAGTCCTGTTTATGGTGCATCTACATTGCTTGAAGAATTAGTAAATCAGATACAGGTCTCCGTTTCGCAGATTACGGATGAATTCGAAATTATTTTAGTGGAAGATAGTAGCCCGGACAATAGTTGGGATATTATCAAGTCCTTATCAGCAAGGAACGGTAGAGTTAAAGGCATTAAGTTGAGTAGGAATTTTGGGCAGCAAAGTGCATTGAATGCTGGTTTAGATTATGCGTCTGGCGATTGGATAGTAACTCTTGATTGTGATTTACAGGATAATCCAAGGTACATTCCACAATTATATCAAAAGGGGTTAGAGGGGTATGATATAGTATTTGCGTGTAGACAAAATCGCAAAGATAGTTGGATAAAAAAGACATGTTCAAAATTATTCTACAATTTTTTAGGTTATCTTTCCGAAACCGATCAGGACAGTAGGATTGCAAATTATGTTTTATATAAAAAAAATGTCATTGATGCAATGAAGCAATTAGGTGATTATTGTCGTTATTATCCGATGATTAATAGATGGGTCGGATTTAATGTGTTTAAATTAGAAATTGAGCATTCCGAAAGGAAGGATAACATAAAATCATCTTACTCTATAAATAAGAAATTGAAATTGGCATATGAGACTATTATAACATTTTCTGATAAGCCATTAAGAATGGTTCTCCAATTTGGAGTAACTCTGGTATTATTAGCATTGATTGTTGCTGTTATTCTAATTTTAAGATATGTAACTACAGGTGCAAGTGTCAGTGGGTGGCGAAGTTTGTTTATTTCGATTTGGTTTCTCGCTGGTGTAATAATAGTGATTCTTGGCTTGGTTAGTGCCTATCTTGGAAAAATGTTTGAAACAGTCAAGCATCGACCTACATATCTTGTAATGAGCAAGACGAATCTGGAATAGTGAGAAAGGTAGAAGGGTAAAAAGGGTTGTATGAATAAACCGAAATATGTTGTTTTGGGCGCAAATGGTTATATCGGTCGCCATATTACCAAGATGTTAACCGATAAAGGGTATGAAGTGTTATCTGTTGACATACAGGAGCACTCAATAACGAATAATACTCCATACATACAACTTGATATAACAAACAAGGATTGGGTAGCAAAAACAGATTTATCTTCGGATTTCATAATTTTTCTTTCCGGATTGACGGGAACATATTGTGGTTTTGAAAATTATGAACAGTATATTAAAGTCAATGAAATCGGGCTGTTGAATGTTTTGAATTTAATCCGGAAATACCAGAATAAACCAAGAGTTCTTTTTTCTTCAAGTCGATTGGTTTATAAGGGAAATGAAAATCCAATAATGGAAGATGGCGAAAAAGAGGGTAAAACGATATATGCGATTAATAAATTAGCGTGTGAAAACATTTTAAAAATGTATGAAAATGTTTTTAAGATACCCTATACAATTTTTAGAACATGCGTTCCATATGGCAATTTATTTGATGATAATTATTCATTTGGAACGATAGGTTTTTTTCTTAAGAATGCTAAAAAAGGGCAACCAATTATTTTATATGGCGATGGTTCGATGAAAAGAACTTTTACACATATTGAAGATGTTTGTGAGCAGATATTGCTGGCTGGGATGTATCCGGATGCCATTAATACGGCATATAATGTAAAGGGCGAATCTTTTTCATTGTTTGAAGTTGCAAATCTCTTTGCGAGAAAATTCAAAACAGAAGTAAAATTCTGCCCATGGCCTGAAAATGATTTACTTATTGAATCGGGCCACACTGTTTTTAACAGCGAACGAATTGAAAAATTATTGAACAGACCTTTGAAACATAAATTGAAAGATTGGATTTGTAGTAATGAGTGAGGTGATTATGGCAATACAATGTCCGATATGCCGCGATAATAGCAAAACCATTTTAATGGAAAGCCGTTTGAATATTTACCGATGCAATTCTTGCCTGCACACCTTTACAGATATTCCAAAAGAAAGGCAGGAAAAATATGATGATGATTATTTTTTGAAAACCCACAAGGCTTGGTTTAATAATCCCAACTATGAATTATTTAAGTTTATTCATAAGAAATTATTAAAATTATTAGTCAAAGAAGATGCTTGCCTTCTTGACATTGGTTGCGGAAAAGGAGATTTTCTTAAATATATTTTGGAAAAAAATTCTCGCGCGAAACTTTTTGGGATTGATTTAGTGTTCAATCAACATCCGGGAATACATTTTATTAAAGGTAGTTTTTATGACTTAAAAAAAGAAGATTTTGGAACTGGAATCAATGTTATTTGCGGTCTTGCGGTTATTGAGCATGTGGACGATCCTCATTTGTTCGTTCAAAAACTAAACAGCCTATTAGAATTAGGAGGACTTCTTTTTATTATGACAGTTAATAACAATAGTTTGATATATCGAATCGCAAGATTTTTGAACAGGGTTGGGATGCATGCTGCTTACGATAGACTTTACTCTTTTCACCATCTTCAACATTTCACAAATCAGTCCTTGAATACACTTTTAAGAATGAATGGTTTTGAAATTTTATTACACAAAAATCACAATTATCCTATGAAGGCAGTTGATGTTCCAGAAAGTAATTTTTTAATCGAAAAAGTATACAAGCTTTTTGTTTGGTTAATTTTTTTATTATCATCCGTCTTTGGGTGTGGGATATATCAAACAATTATATGTAGAAAAAGAAATTCCTCCAAAAATTGAGTTAGATAAAACAGAACAGGGAATAAGAACAACTGTTTTTCCTCCGAAAAAGTGGATACAATGAAGAGTTGGTGGTAGCATAAGCACCAGCTCTCAATATGGTTTGTCGGACAAAAGGCGAGTAAGAGGATTGAAATGAAAAAATTTAAAAAAATCAAAAAACAGATAAAAATAAGAGAAAAAGATTTATGGCAGGATTTTGCTTTTCCAAAAAAAGATTTATTATTAGCGTTTAGCATTGTATTGTCCGTGCTTATAATATATCTTTCCTTACCATCTAAGATATTCTTTTTTGATGGAATTATGTTTGCTTCTGAATCAGCAGGAATTCCTCGTGCGTGGGCAAACCATATAAGTTTTTGTTATTGTGGGCATGCATTTTGGAAATTATTAAAATATATTGGAATTGAAAGAGACGGTTATTCTACTTTACAAACAATGAATTCATTTTTCGGTTCTTTAATTGTTGGGTTGTTATTTTTATTTATAAAAAAAGTTACAGAAAAAAATTACATTGCGATAATTTTTTCGCTACTATTTGCCTTTTCTCATACTTTTTGGTGGCGTGTCTGTGATGCATATGACACTCCTCCATGGATATTTTGGCTTTTAATTTCAATTATGCTTATATGGTCATATATAAAACAGACATCAAAATTGAAATTAATTATTTTCTCAATTGTTGTTGGGATTGCGGTTCTTGCTCACCAGAGTAATATCTTTTTTATACCTACGGCATTATGTGGCATTGTCCTTGCTGGTAAGAAAGTTTTTAAAAACATTTTAATGTTTTTGCTTGTTATTAGTATTGTCGTTGGCGTGCCTTATATACTCACATTAACTTATCAGGAAAAAACACTCATCGATGTAAGCACCGGAAAATTTGCAGTGAATAATAAAACGATAAAGGCGTCTTATAAGTGGATGTTGGGCAATGCAGGAAGTTATGATCCCGAAAAGTATGTGAATGCATATGTCTCCCCTTTGAAATTGAAAGAGTTATCTTTTTCAAAAAGTATAAAAAACAATTTGATTGATTCAAATCTGAGAAATCTCTATTTGGATTTTTGTAACATGGTAAATGCAATGTGGTATGGTAGGCACAGCAAACAGTTCTGGCCTAACATTTCAAAAATCATATTTATTATAATTGGTATTTTTTTATTTATTAAAGTTAAACTCTGGAGAAATCAGAAATATAAAGCATTGGTTATTTTAACAGTGGCATGGTGGTTGACATATATGATCTTTTGTAGTTGGTTTGCCCCAGGCAG
>JBDRIG010000002.1:0-31410 GCA_043816185.1 Elusimicrobiota bacterium
TCTTCGAACCACTATATACGACAAAAACAAAAGGGATTGGATTGGGGCTCACTATTGTAAAAGATGTTGTCGATGCGCATAACGGAAAATTAGTAATTAATAGCGAAGAAAATAAAGGAACCGAATTTACAATAGTTTTGAATGCAAAAGGATTATAAATAGTATCGTGCTGTCTGGCGTAGGTTGATATTTAGCGAACTTATTTCATTTCACAGAATTACCACTGCATCCTATCTCATGACATGGAGACCAACAATGAACAATGATGTTGTTAAGGGTAACATACTGATAGTTGATGATGAAAAGAATTTGAGAGATACTTTATCGGCAGCACTTATGATGGAAGGATATAGTGTTTGTGTACTGGAAAATGGTTATAAAGCAATACAAAAAGTTAAAGAAGAATCGTTTGATGCAGCGTTGATAGATATAAAAATGCCTGGTATAAATGGTGTTGATACATTTAGAGAAATTAAAAAAATATCACCAGAGACGGTGGTAATTATGATGACCGCTTATGCAGTGGAGAGCTTGATACAACAGGCATTAAACGAAGGTGCATATATCTGTGTCAATAAACCTTTTGATGTTGAAGAAATTATTGCTGAAATGAAAAAGATACAGCAAAAAACGATAGTTTTGGTGGTAGACGATGATGTAAATATTAACGAACTTCTTACCTTAAGATTATCGGAAAAAGGATGCAAGGTTGTTTCTGTGCTTAGTGGTATTGAAGCAGAAAAAATGATAACAAGACGACCGTTTGATGTAGTCTTGTTGGATATAGTTATGCCGGAAATGGATGGTATAGAAACATTAAAAAAGATTAAAGGAGCTATGAAAGAAAAGTGTCCTAAGATTTTTTTGATGAGTTCTTATGATGCAAAAAGTAAAATAGACGAAGGGTTAGCACTTGGGGCAAAAAAGTTTTTTAAAAAACCATTGAATATTGAAAAGTTAGACAACGACATCAAACA
Source organism: Elusimicrobiota bacterium (assembly GCA_043816185.1). Classification (GTDB taxonomy): domain Bacteria; phylum Elusimicrobiota; class UBA8919; order UBA8919; family UBA8919; genus JAZDKR01. The sequence continues at coordinate 978 of JBDRIG010000002.1, forward strand.
GGTTTTACGAGAGTGTAAAGATGCACCGGTACGTATATTAGTAGCGGATGACGATACTTCTATTAGCAGTACTTTATCGGCAATATTAAAAGAAAAAGGATATGATGTAGAAGTGGCAAGCACTGGAGAAGATACAATCAAAAAACTACAAATTGGTGATTGGAAGTTAGTAATTTTAGACGTAAAGTTGCCCGATATTAATGGTTTAGAATTAAGCGAAAAAATAAAAAAAATAAAACCTGATACAAAAATAATAATGATTACAGGATTTTCTAATGAAAAAGATATTATAGAGGCAGTTAAAAAAGAAGGTTTTACGTGTATGTATAAACCGTTCAATCCAGAAGATTTGGTGTGTGCAATAAAAAAAATTGTTGAAAAAAAAGGGGGGGGGGAGGAAAATGGTAAAAAAAATATTAATTGTTGACGATGAAATAGAATTCATAGGATTTTTGATCGATAGGCTCAAAGGATATGGTTACACAGTAGTTGCGGTTGATAGTGGTAAAAAAGCGGTTGCATTAGCAAAAAGTGGTTTCTATGATTTATTTTTAATTGATATTAATATGCCAGAAATGGATGGGTTAGAGGTTTTTGAAAAAATAAAAGAGGTAAGTGCACTATCTTCTGTCGTGATGATGACTGCCGCCGCACCAGAATCTATGGTGAAAAAGGCACTCGAAAATGGCGCATTTGCTGTTGTCCATAAACCATATGAATTAAAAAAACTAATTCCTGTAATTGATGGAGCAATGAAAGAACCTACCGTTCTTATTATTGACGACAGTATCAGCGATAGAGAAAAATTGAAAAATATGCTTGTTGAAAAAAAATACAAAGTAGTAGTTGCTGAGGATGCAGAAACAGCACTAAAAATTCTGTCACAAGTTGAAATTGACATTGTATTTATTGATATAGTGATGCCGAATGAAGACGGATTTTCAGTATTAAAAAAAATCAAGAGTATTTATCCAAGCATAGGTGCTATCATGATGACCTCATATACTGACATAGAGTATACTGAGATTGCATTAAAAAGAGGTGCGTATACCTGTCTTCATAAGCCTTTGAATATAGAGACAATTGTAGGCATAACAGAAAAACTGCATCAAGATAGAATACAATTACACAAAAAACTTCGATCGATTTTATTGGTGGAAGATGACATTGCTATTGCACAATCGTTGAAAGATGTGTTGCAATCTGAAGAATATAAAGTTCAATGCGTGGCAACTGGTGCAGATGCAATAGCTGAAAGCAAAAAGGCAATGTATTCGGCCGTAATTATAGATTTTAAGTTGCCAGATATGACAGGAATTGAGGTAACCAAGAAAATTAAAGAAATCAATCATGATATTACAATAATTGTCATAACAGGATACGAAGACATAGAAATACTACTGAGTGCCTTAAAAGAACACGTGTTCGATTTTTTTATAAAACCTATTGACCCACAAAAACTTATTGAAAGTTTAATGAGGGCAGAACTGCTTAAATCATAGGTTACAGGTCTTCCGAATATTGTGAGGATAAAAATATGGGTTTATTGATTTATTCTTCTTATCAATTAAGAGTACTGATTGTGGAAGATGAAAAAAATATAGGCGAGTTGTATAAAGACAAACTAATGGATTTGGGATACGAGGTTGATGTGGCAGAAACAGGACTTTCGGCAATTGATTATATGAAAAACACAAAACCAGATTTGGTTATATTAGATGTTAATTTGCCCGATATAAACGGTGTGAAAGTTTTACAGCAGTTAAAACATATATATCCAAATATGCCTGTGATAATGTACACAGCTTATGGTCAATTTGAAGAGTACTATGCAAAATTTACAGATAAAGAGATAGAATTTTACAGTTATCTTACAAAACCTGTCAAACTTGACAAACTTGTAATTGAGGTGAAAAAAGCAATCGGCGAACCTTGTTTTCGCGAGCAGAATGAGAAAAAGGTTGAATAAAAAATGAACAAAATATTAATTATAGACGATGATGAAAATATTCAGATATCACTAACAAATCTCTTCAAAATTAAAAACTATAATCCTAAGGTTGTTGGAACCGCCCAATCTGCGTTAGAGGAATTAAGAAAGTGTAGTTATGATGTTGTATTTTTGGATATTCATCTTCCAGATAAAGATGGACTAACCTGTCTTGAAAAGATAAAGGAAATAGATGAGTATATTCCAGTTGTGATTCTAACTGCATACGGCGATGTAAGGCAAGCAGTAAAAGCAATGAAATTAGGTGCATTTGATTATTTAACTAAACCAGTTCCTAACGAAGAACTTATTTTAAGTGTTGAAAGGGTGCTTAGAGAAAGATCTATTCAGAGGGAGTTGTATTATTTAAGACAAAAAAATACTGTTTTAGATAAGGAATTTATCTGCGAAAGTGATGTAATGAAAAAATTGGTTGCCGACGCAACGAAGATTGCTAAAACCAATTACAATGTTTTAATAACTGGCGAAACTGGTGTTGGCAAGGAAGTTCTGGCTAATATTATCTACAAAAATTCTGATCGTAAAGATAATGTTTTTGTTGTAATTGATTGTGGCGCTTTTCCAGAAACATTGATTGCATCAGAATTATTTGGTTATGAAAAAGGAGCATTTACAGATGCTACCAAAAAAACATTAGGAAAAGTAGAATTGGCTGATGGGGGAACACTTTTTCTTGATGAAATTTCCAATTTATCGTTAGATTTACAAGCAAAGTTTTTGCGTGTTATAGAACGAAGAAACTTTTATCGAGTAGGAGGTACATCTTTAATAGAAGTAGATGTGAGATTTATTACCGCCAGCAATGTTTCGTTTGAAGAATTGGTGAGCAAAAATAAATTTCGTAAAGATCTATACTATAGATTAAATGAATACAAAATTGTGGTTCCTCCTTTAAGAGAACGTTTTGACGATATAATTCCACTAGCCAAATATTTTTTACAAAAATCGAGCCATGAATTAGGTAGATCCGCAAAAGAATTATCAAAAGAAGCAGAAAAATTATTATTAAACTATCAATGGCCCGGCAACGTTAGAGAGTTGTATAATGTAATAAAAATAGTTTCTTTTTTTGCTAAAGAAATTATTGAGGTAGAAGATTTACAGAAAGTGCTATCTACGGGACTGAATAATTCTGCTGCTTTTGGAGACAACTTGGACAATCAACAAGAATTAGAAAGTCTTAATTTAAATCAGAATACTGAAAATATTGAAAAAAAAATAATTGAACGTGCGCTACAAAAGACAGGTTATAATAAATACAAGACGGCAGATTTGATAGGTATAAGTCGTAAGACGTTGTACGATAAGATAAAAAAATACGGTATTTAGCACTACTTCGTTAGGTTCAGTTCGTCATTCAGACTGTGTCGCAATGAGCTAAAAAGTTGCATTTTTATAGAAGATAGTAACTGATGGTAAAATATGGTACTGCAATCCAACACTAGATGGTAAAAGATGGATTGCGACACAGTCTGATTGCGAGGGCGAAGCCCGAAGCAATCTCGTCTTCAACATATGGGATTACCACGGTGGTTGGCACAAGCCGACGAGTTTAGTGAATTTATTTTGCTTTGTGGGATTGCCAATGCTGTTCTTTAATCTCTTAGCCCTATTTTAGTGGAGGTACAAAAATGAGTATAAAATTAAAATTCACATTTTTTATTTTTGCTGTTCTGATTTTGGTTGTTATGACAATTTCTTTAGGTATATTTTTTGTACAAAGAGATTTGTTAGAAGAACAATTTAGTCGTAATCGCGAAAAAATATTTAAGGATTTCTGTTATAGTTGTAACGAAGCATTGATTGTTAAAGATGAATTGTTGGTATTGAATATATTAAAATCACTCATGGAAACCCATAAACCTCAAATTGTTTATGCTGGGTATATTTCTCCAATTAATGTGAAACTTTTTAAGGCACGAGACGAAAGTGGAGAATTTAGTTTTGCACATAGAATATCCCCTGTCAAAAAACAAGCAGTAGAAATTTTTACTTCCTCAGACAAAGAGGAAATTTATGAATTTAGCCAGTTGCTTGAAGAAAAAGATTCATGCTTAGGCACAATAAAAATGGGTTTTTCGCAGAGTTATCTCGATAGTCAGGTTAAGCAATCAACATTATCGGTTACAAAAAAAATATTTAACATATCTATTCTATCATTAATTATAAGTTTAATTCTTGCCTATATCTTGGCGATTTATTTAGTTCACCCAATAAAAAAACTTTCTGCTGTAGCGTTAGAGTTAGGTTCGGGAAACTTAAATGCTAGAACTGAAATTGAAAGAAATGATGAAGTTGGGCAACTTGCTAAAACATTTGATGAAATGGCAGAAAAGTTAAAACAATTAGATGAGCTAAAAGATAGTTTTGTTTCCAGTGTTTCGCACGAGTTGCGTTCTCCACTTTCTGCTATCGATGGATATGTCGATTATTTAAATGATGGTGTCGAGAAATTGCCATTAGAAAAGCAAAAAAAAGCATTAACAATAATTAAAGATTCTATAGGTCGTCTGACGGTTTTTATAAATAACATACTTGATATTGCAAAAATAAAGGCCGGTAAATTCGATATGCATAAAATACCTATTAAAGCAAAAGATACAATCAGTGAAATCGTTTCACTTTTTGAACAAATGGTGATTAAACAACAAAAAACGATTGAGATTGTAGTTCAAGAAAATCTACCTTTAATATGTGCAGACCATGAAAAAATAAAGCAAGTTATCATTAATCTTTTGGGTAATGCGATGAAATTTACAGAAACTGGTGCCAAAATAACAGTTGCTGCAAATTTAGTAACTGCGAAAGCATTAACCACTTACAAGTTAAAAAAAGAAGACGAAAACTCGATTAAAGACATTACGGGCAATTTTGTTGAATTCAGGGTTTCTGATACTGGTTATGGTATGCCCGAAAATGAATTAGATAAAATATTTGACAAATTTTATCAAGTTGGTAGCACGACACCTAAAAAACCTAAAGGAACTGGGCTTGGACTTTCAATTGCCGCCGAAATAGTTAAACTTCACGGTGGCGTAATAGGGGTTGAGAGTGAATTAAGTAAGGGTTCAACATTTAAGTTTGTAATTCCTGTGTACAAAATGCCAGAACGGACTGCATCGTAAGAAGGCAATATTGTGAGTTTATTAAATCCATCTTTGGCATATGGCAATCTCAAACAAAAAAAATGATAAAAAATAAAAAAGTTTTAGTAATTGAAGATGACTACTCAATCCGGGAAATGTTGAAGGATATTCTTATTGAGACAGGTTTTGATGTTGTAAGTGCAACCAATGGTAGAGAGGGAATTAAAGAAATATATCAGGAATGTCCTGATGTTGTTCTACTTGATTGTATGATGCCTGAAATGAATGGTTATGAGGTTGTTGAGACTATAAGAAAAGATCAACTGTTTGTTAATTTGCCGATGATTATGTTAACAGCAAATTCATCAGAAGCGGATCAAGTAAAAGGTATCCAACTCGGTGTTGATGACTATATGACTAAACCATTTAGTAGACAAATACTGATTGCAAAAATAAAAACAATGCTAAATAGGAAGGAAATCAGTATAAACGCAAACCCACTTACACAGTTGCCTGGAAATGTCCTTATCTACAAGGAAGTGCACGAAAGATTAAACGGAAAAATACCATTCGCTTTTTTTTATATTGATTTAGCAAATTTCAAAAGTTATAATGATTATTATGGATTTCAAAAAGGTGATGAGATAATAAAACATACCGCCGATATCTTAGTTTCCACAGTAAAAAAATATGGCGAAAATAATGATTTTGTGGGTCATATAGGTGGCGACGATTTTGTTGTTATATCGACTTCGGAAAAGTATAGAGAAATTGCAGAAAAAATAATAGAACAATTCGATAATTCTATCAAGAATTTTTATAGTCAAAAGGATTATGAGAATAGTTATATTGTTACTACGGATAGACAAGATAATTTACAAAAATTTTTTATAATGACAATCGCTATTGCTTGCGTTTCCACATTAAAAACTAAGATTATACATTATGGCCAGCTAAGCGAAATTGCCGTACAATTAAAAAAATATGCAAAACAATTTAATAAAAGTGCTTTTATGGAGGAGCAAAGAAAATGATGAGAGAATATAAAATATTAGCAATTGATGACGATGAAAACATTTTGTCTTTAGTATGTGACATATTAGAGAAGGAAGATTATATTGTTATTACTGCTACCAATACGGATGATGGTTATAAAAAAGCAATAAGTTCACATCCAGATTTGATAATGTTAGATATAAAGATGCCTAAAATTGGTGGGATTGAATTGTGCAGATTGCTTAGACAAGATCCAATAACAAAAATAATACCGATAATTATGCTTACCGTAGAATCAATGGAAGTAGATAAAATTATAGGGTTTGGAATAGGTGCAGATGATTATATTACAAAACCTTTTAGTTCAAAAGAGTTTGTAGCAAGAGTTCGTTCTTTACTTAGGAGAAGTGTGTGTTCCAAAGAATCGCCAGAAGTAATAAAATCTGACAATCTTGAGATAAATACTATCTCAAAAACAGTTAAGATAAATAAAAAGGAGATCCATCTAAGGCCAAAAGAGTTTGACTTATTGATTTTTTTTATAAGGAAACACAATATGGTATTGACAAGGCAACAATTGTTAGAGAGTGTATTTGGTTATAATGTTCCAGTACCTTCAAGGACGGTTGATACCCACGTAAAGAATTTACGTCATAAATTAGGTTCTTTTGGTAAAAAAATAAAAACCATATTTGGGTTCGGATTTAAGTTTGTTCCATAAGTTATCGAGATTTAATCTCCGAGATTTAATTTCCGAGATTTAATCCTCGTAATTAAATAAAAAAAATGAAAGTTGGGTTTGGTTATGATATTCATAAATTTACAGTTGAAAAACAACTTTTTTTAGGTGGAATAAAGATTCAATCTAAAAAAGGATTACTTGCTCACTCCGACGGCGATGTACTTCTGCACGCAATCTGCGATTCACTTCTGGGTGCCTCAAACCTCGGCGATATAGGACAGCACTTTCCGAACAGTGATAAAAAATATAAAAACATTTCCAGTTTAATTTTGCTTAAAAAAACGGTTGAATTGCTAAAAAAATTCAACTACAAAATAATAAATATTGACACGATGCTGGTTGCAGAAAAGCCAAAAATTTTTCCGTATATTGGAAAAATGAAAAAAGCAATTTCAAAAATTATTGGGACAAAAAATATAAGTATCAAAGCGACGACAAACGAAGGAGTAGGTGACATCGGCAAGGGCAAAGCAATCTGTGCCTATTCCGTGTGTTTGATTGAAAATGTATAAAAAAAGAAAGAAAGAAAACTAAGTATAAAAGATAACGCTGTAAATTATCAGTCAGCAAAAACCATTAACGAATTTATCAATAAAGTAATTGAAGGTGACTGCATTGAAGTGATGAAAACAATTCCCGACAATTCTGTTGATTTAATTTTTGCCGACCCGCCATTTAATATAGGTTTGAAATATGATAATTACAACGATAAAAGGAGTTATGAAGATTATTATAATTGGTCGGTATGTTGGATAAGGGAAACCTACAGAATATTAAAAAAAACTGGGACAATATATATTGCGATAGGTGATGAATTTGCTGCTGAAATAAATTTAATTTTGAAAAAAATTGGTTTTAATTTCAGAAATTGGATAATTTGGTATTACACTTTTGGACAGAATCAAAGAAAAAAATTTAATCGTTCTCACACACATATTTTATATTTTACAAAAGATAGAGAAAAATTTATATTTAACGATAAGGATGTAAGAATACCATCGGCAAGGCAACAGATATATCATGATAAAAGGGCACATCCTCTTGGCAAAGTACCTGATGATGTTTGGGAATTTGCGAGAGTTTGCGGTTCATTCAAGGAAAGAATCAGTAATCATCCTTGTCAAATGCCGGAAGCACTATTAGAAAGAATTATTAAAACAAGTTCAAATGCCGGCGATATTGTTTTAGACCCGTTTGGTGGGACAGGAACCACAGTAGCCGTTGCAAAAAAATTAAAAAGAAATTATATTACGACAGAGATTTCTAAAAATTATTTTAATGTAATTAAAAAAAGATTGGAAGGCAGATTCGACAAAATTGCAGTTTAAGTTTAAACCTTGCGAATTATTTGAAATAAAATGTTAAAAATTTATAATACACTTTCAAAGGAAAAAGAAGAATTTGTGCCACAAAAAGACAAACAAGTCAGTATGTATGTTTGTGGGATTACACCCTACGACGAGGTTCATCTTGGCCATGCGCGGTGTTATATTGTTTTTGATGTCATTCGCAGATACCTAAAATATAAAGATTACATCGTAAAATATATTCAAAATTTTACAGATATAGACGATAAAATTATTAACAGAAGTAGGGAGTTGGGAGTTTATAGCTCGGAGTTGGCACAAAAATATATTGATGATTATTTTGTTCAGATGCGAAAACTGAATGTACAGGACGCAGATTCTTATCCGAGAGTAACTCAAAAAGTTCCAGAGATTATCGAATTTATAAAAAAAATTATTGATAATGGTTACGGTTATGTTGTCGAAAATGGAGATGTTTATTTTTCTGTCCGAAAATTTGATGGCTACGGAAAACTTTCAAAAAGAAATATTGATGATTTAAAAAGCGTGGCAAGGATTTTGCCGGGCGAAAGCAAAAAAGATCCGCTGGATTTCGCTTTGTGGAAAAACGCAAAAGAAGGAGAATCATTTTGGGACAGCCCGTGGGGTAAAGGACGGCCTGGCTGGCATATCGAATGCTCGGCAATGTCGTTAAATGAGTTTGGTTTTGATACACTTGATATCCATGGTGGCGGTCAGGATTTGATTTTTCCGCATCATGAAAATGAAATTGCCCAGTCGGAAGCGGTGCTCGGAAAACAATTTGTAAGGTATTGGATTCACAACGGATTTGTAACCATAAATAAAGAAAAAATGTCAAAATCGCTCGGAAATTTTTTTACTTTGAGAGAAATTTTTGAGAAATACGACCCGATGGTTGTCCGATATATGCTTTTAAGTCAGCATTACCGTCAGCCACTTGATTTTTCCGAGGATAAATTTGAACAGTCAAAAAGTGCATATCAAAGAATAGTAAATGCAGTTGAAAAAACTGGTGAAATAAAAGATAATATTTTAAGTGAACAAAAATTTGTAAGTTGTATGGATGATGACTTCAATACCCCGCAGGCACTTGCGGTAATACATAATTTAGTTGATGAAAATAGTGCAAAAACGTTGCTAAGATTATGCGATATACTTGGTTTAATTGTAAATACAAAAATAGAAATTCCAGAGTTCATAATAAAATTGGTAGAGCAACGAGAACATGCACGGAAAGAAAAAAACTGGAAACTTTCTGACGAAATAAGAGAAAAAATAAAAGAAGAAGGGTTTGAGGTTGAAGACACGAAGGCAGGTCCAAAAATAAAAAGTCAGTAGAGGTTCAACATGCAAAATCCTTGCGGTTGAAATATACCCGACTTCAGTCGGTTGAAAGCCATTCCCACTAAAGTGGGGCGTAAAAAGGAAAAAAATTATGAGTACTGAAATTATTTGTGGAAGGCATCCAATTCTTGAAGCACTAATAGCAGAACAGCGAAGCTTCAAAAAGATTTTAATTGCAAAAAAGTATGAAGGCGATATTGTCGACAAAATCATAGATTTAGCGAGAAAAAAAAATATTCCCGTTCAGTTTGAAGACAGTAAAAAACTAATAGGGTATTCAAGTAACCATCAGGGCGTGGTTGCATTTGTTTCGCCAAAAGAGTACTGGCAATTTGATCGTCTCGTAAAATTGGTGGAAAAAAAAGAGAACCCTGTCGTTTGTATTCTCGACGAAATAGAAGACCCACAAAATCTCGGAAGTATTCTTCGTTCGGCTGTATGTTTTGGAATTGACGCAGTGATAATTCAAAGTAGGATGTCAGCCGGAATTTCAACAGGTACCGCTAAGGCATCGGCAGGTGCTATTGAGCATATTCCGATTGTGAAGGTCGTCAATATCGTTCAGTCGATGGAATCGCTCAAAAAAATTGGTTTCTGGATTTATGGTGCCGATATGCAGGGTGAAGTAATTTCTCAAAAAGAAATTAAAGATAAAATTGTTGTTATCATCGGTAATGAGGGAAGTGGTCTTCGTCATCTGACAAAAGAAAAATGCGATTTTCTCATTAAAATTCCGATAGATAAAAAAATAGCTTCCTTGAACGCTGCAATGTCTGCTTCAATAATTTTTTACGAGATAAATAGACAGAAAGGATAAGTGGATATGGGATAGAAAATAGGGAATAGGGGCAGGATTAAGGATTAAGTTTTTTCTTAATTCTTACAACTTACCACTAACTTTTAAAGGAGGCAACACAAATGGCAAAAAAGTATGTGTATTTTTTTGGTAAAGGGAGTGCAGATGGAAATGAGAAGATGAAAAATCTTCTTGGTGGCAAAGGCGCAAATCTTGCTGAGATGGTAAAAATCGGACTTCCGGTTCCAGCAGGTTTCACGATTACTACTGATGTTTGTGTAGCATACTACAAAAACAAAAAAAAGTATCCGCCCGAGTTAAAAAAGCAAGTTGAAGCAGCACTTGTCAAAGTTGAAAAATTAATGGGTTACAAATTCGGCGATAAAGAAAATCCACTTTTGGTGTCCGTAAGAAGTGGCGCAAGAAAATCAATGCCAGGAATGATGGAAACAGTACTGAATGTTGGGCTTAATAACGAAACTCGTGAAGCGCTTATTAAAAAAACTGGTAATCCGCGTTTTGTCTATGATGCACATCGTCGACTTATTCAGATGTATTCGGATGTTGTGATGGAAAAAGCAGCTGGAATTGAGCCGAAAGAAGGTTGTGGAATTCGTCAGCAACTTGAAAAAGAACTTCATAAGATGAAACAAGAAAAAGGTGTGAAACAGGATACCGATTTGTCAGCAGATGACTTGAAAAAACTTGTTGAGATTTACAAATCAAAGATAAAAGAAGTACTCGGTAAGAATTTTCCTGAAGATCCGATGGAACAATTGTGGGGTGGAGTTGGTGCCGTGTTTCAGTCGTGGCAGGGCAAAAGAGCGATTTCTTATCGTCGGATAGAAAATATTCCGGATGAATGGGGAACTGCAGTAAATGTTCAAGCGATGGTTTTTGGAAATATGGGCGAGTCGTCGGCAACTGGTGTGGCTTTCACAAGAAATCCTGCAACTGGTGAAAAAGTTTTTTATGGTGAATGGCTTGTAAACGCACAGGGTGAGGATGTCGTCGCTGGTATCAGAACTCCAAATCCGATAAACGAAGAAGGAAAGACGGAACAAAATAAAAAATTTCAGTCACTCGAAACATCAATGCCAGAACTTTACAAACAACTTTATGTATTTCAGAAGAAACTTGAAAATCACTATCGGGACATGCAAGATATTGAATTTACGATTCAGGAAGGAAAACTTTGGATGTTGCAGTGTCGAGTAGGAAAAAGAACTGGCCCTGCTGCTATTAGAATAGCAGTTGATATGATAAAGGAAAAATTGATTACGAAGGATATGGCAGTGATGCGTGTAACGCCGTCTCAACTTGACGAATTTTTACATCCAATCATTGACCCTGCTTCCGAAAAAAATTCAAAGCCGATAGCAAAGGGACTTCCAGCTGGTCCAGGTGGTGCGACCGGAATGATTGTTTTTTCTGCGAACGATGCGGTTGCATGGAGAAAAAACGGGAAGGATGTTATTTTAGTTCGTGAAGAAACCAATCCTGAAGATGTTGAAGGTATGCGTGCTGCAAATGCAATTTTAACTGCGCGTGGTGGAATGACATCTCATGCTGCACTTGTTGCTCGTGGCTGGGGAAAATGTTGTGTCGTCGGTGCAGGAGAACTTCATGTTGATTATAAGGAGAAGACGTTGAAAGTTGCCGACACAGATATTGTGTTAAAGGAAGGCGATTGGATAACTCTCAATGGTTCGATGGGCTATATCTATAAAGGGCAACTTCCGATGATAAAATCCGCTGGTGAAAATCCGTATTTTATTGAGTTTATAAAAATATGCGATTCAATAAGAAAGTTAGGTGTAAGAACAAATGCCGATACGCCCGAGGATGCAAAAAAAGCGAGAACTTTTGGTGCAGAGGGAATTGGGCTTTTTAGAACCGAGCATATGTTTTATGGAAAAGGTTCGGAGCAGCCGTTGTTTTTACTCAGAAAAATGATAATTTCTGGTACACTCGAAGAAAGGAAAAAAGCACTTTCTGAACTTTTCCCGTTCGTTAAAAACGACATCAAAGGTACGCTTGCAGCGATGGAAGGTTTTCCAGTAGTTATCCGTTTATTAGATCCGCCGCTTCACGAATTTGTTCCCAAAGGAAGCGAAGAAAGGAAAAAACTTGCAGATGCGATTGGAATATCCGACGAAGAGTTTAACAAAAGAGCCGACGCTTTGCACGAATCAAATCCGATGATGGGACACCGCGGTGTTCGTCTGGGAATCACATATCCAGAAATTACAGAGATGCAGGTTCGTGCGATTCTTGAGGCGTCGGCGGAATTAATAAAAAATGGTAAAAAAATTATTCCGGAAATTATGATTCCTGTGGTTGGAACCGTCAACGAGTTACAAAATCAAAAAGAAATCGTTGAGAAAATTTACGGTGAAGTGCTGAAAAAATTTGGCATAAAAAAAATCCCGTATCTATTCGGTACGATGATTGAAATTCCGAGAGCGTCTTTAACGGCTGGAAAAATCGCCGAGGTTTCCGAATTTTTCTCTTTTGGAACGAATGATTTAACCCAGATGGGATTCGGTTTTTCCAGAGATGATATTGGCGGATTTATGCCAGATTATTTAGAAAAAAAAATTCTTCCCTGTGATCCATTTGCGACGATTGATTTTGAAGGTATAGGTGAATTGATAAAAATCGGTATCGAGAGAGGCAGGAAAACCAAAAAAAATCTTGAAGTGGGAATCTGTGGCGAGCATGGTGGAGATCCTGAGTCGGTAAAATTTTGCCATCGTGTGAAAATAGACTACGTTTCCTGTTCGCCGTTCAGGGTTCCAATTGCAAAACTTGCTGCTGCTCAGGTGGTTATAGAGGAAAAAAAATAATGAAGATCGTCGTATTCGCCAAAATATAGAATTAATATATTACTGTCGAATGCACAGATGAGACTGTGTCACAACTCCACTTTTGGTTGTTGCGAGAGTCGATGGCACATCGGGTCGTGGCAATCTCAAGTTGGGGAATTTCTATTGTGATACAGTCTCAGATGTTGGTTATGTAATATTTACTCGAGTAGTAAATTGTAAACATATGTTTTCTTAATCTCTAAATAACAATTCTTGAAAAAATACTTGACAAAAAAAATAATTTTTGATATAAATAAATGTGTACTAAATGTAGGAGATAAAATTTGTAACAAGGAGATATAGTTCAATGCTAAAGTTTTGCAATCGCTTATTATTCTTGTGTGTTGTATTGTTTACATTTGTTGTATTTAATTTAGCGACGGATTTATGTGCGCAATTCTCATCACCAGAGCAGGATGTAGAACTTACTCGCAGGGAAAATGCTGTTTCTGAAAAAATTCAATCGCAACTCGAAGAACTCTTAGGTAATTATTATAAAAAGGAATCGTTTGTGATTGATGTAAAGTCAAAGCTCGAGAGAATACCTGTAAGAGAAAAGTCTCCAAAAGCGAAAAAAGTAGAAAAAGAAGAGAAAGAAGAAATTGAGTTGCCAGGTCTACCCGTAGTTTTACCACCAGAAATTGTTGACGAAGGAGATGAAAAAGAAAAATTTGACATTGATCAATGGATATTTTCTGACAAAATTAGAATTAAATATCTGGAAATATCGATTTTATTGGACGAGAAAATTTTTTTAAATAAAGACGAAGATTTAGATTTTATAAAAATGGTTTCAAGAGCAAGAGCAAAGCTCGATGAAAGTAGGGGAGATAGCTTAATTATAAAAGCAATACCTTTTCCACAGCCCATTGAAACATTAAATACAACAGCAGTAAAAGAATCGACAGAACCAACAAAACTCAAAGAATCCAAAAATCCGTTACTTACGCTGCGTCCATATCTATTGTATGGTTGTATAGTTCTAATGTTGTTACTCATCGCAATTGTTTTATTGCAAGTAATAAATATCTCTAAGATGAAAAAAGTATTGCAAGATGTGTTTTTGCAACTTGGGCTTCCACAAGCATCAAAGACCCAAACTGATAAAATTCAATTATCTGAAAAACAATCACAAAAAATACCTGTTGTTAATAAATTAGAAACACTAAACGGGCAAAAGAACGGGCAAAAAATTTTTTTTAATGAGTTGAAGCAATTTGTGGTTAATGCAATTATCGGTAATCCACAATTGGCGAGTGAGATATTTAAGAAGTGGGTTGACACAAATAAAGACGATGGCGTGCATCAATTTGCTGAATTATTGAAGGCAACTGACCCACAACTTGTAAAAATGCTTTCCGAATATATTACCGATCAAAATATTATATCAAGCGTTGAGCATACTATAAATCAAGATGTTCCAATTGATGAAAAAGTCGTTGTAGAAATTTTTAAAAGGTTTAGGGAATCCTTCAGAGAAAAAGAGACATCAAAATCGGCAAAAACTAAATTTAACGAAGAGGAAAGTATGTTTCAATTTTTGAAACAGATTACGCCTGAACAAATATTCCATATTATCAAAGATGAACCCGTTACCATTATTGCAATAGTATTAGCACAATTATCGCCAGAAGTTGCAAATTCTTTGCTTGTTGGTTTACCGATAGAAAAACAATCGAGAATCCCTGTTGAAATGGCTAAACTTAAAAAAGTACCCATATCTGCATATAGGGAGATAGCAGACAAACTTGCAAAAAAAGCACTGGAAGTTGAAAAAATTAAATATGTGGCAACCGATGGCGTTGAAGCATTAATAAATATGTTGGAACAATCGTCGCCAGAAAAAGAACAGGAAATACTTACATCTATATTAGAATATGATATTATGATTGCAAAGGAACTTCGCAAAATTTATATTACATTTGAAGAAATTTGTAAACTACCTGATAGATTTCTATCAGAACTGTTCCGAGAATTTAATCGTGACGTAGTGATAAAAGCATTAGTTGGATCGTCCATGAAAATAAGAGAGAAAGTTTTGAATAACCTACCACCACGGATAAAAATAGTTGTAGCTGACGAATTAAAAATAATTGAAGAATCTGGTGAAGTGCAGACAGAAGAAATTCAAAAGGCTCAAAAAACGATAACCCAAAAAATTCGTGAGTTGGCAAAAACTGGTAAGATAGACCTGAAAAAACTCATGAGTTAAAAAGATTTCCAATAATGTTTTGATTAGATAGTATTTAAAGGAGAGAAATTATGAATCATTTAAAAAAAATATTTGCAGTTTTTTTGTTAATGAGTGTTGTTTTGTGCGAAACAACATTTGCGAGGAATCTAGTTAATGATGATGAAATTATTGAAGCGTTAGAAACGTCTTTAGCCACCTTACCTACCAAAATTACTAGACTTAAATCTGAAGTAAGACGAATTAATTTTTATTCTATACGAGTAGATAGAGAGGATATTTCACAACAACTCCTTGAACAAATTCAAGGTAAGATAGAGTCAGCATTTCTTAAAATAGGAAGACCAATTTTAGTATTTACACCAGAAATAAAACCAATGAAAATTATCTCAACAGAGGAGGGTATCAATTTTGCATCTGGATTTCGGTCGACAAGTGAGATAAAAGAGATTTCAGAAAAACTTAAATTAGATGGATTTTTGAAGGGAGAACTGATTTTAACTGGGAATAATATGTTCTTGAACTTGCGAATATTTGAGTCCAACTCTATGGCGGTTGTCTGGAGCGAAGAATTTTCAACCGTAACAGTGCCAGATTCAAAATTTACGGGTATTGATTTTGGATTTGGTGTTGCAGGATTACTTCTCTCAGAAACGCCAACAAGTATAGGTGCCGACATTCCACAATACGCAGATTATTATATCGCCGATATAAGAATTACCCAGAAAACACCTGTTGGTGAAAAAATGAGGTTTGTACTAAACGGTGGAGTTCTTTGTCTCAACGACGGCATAAAATCATCGCTTTCAACTATTGTTTCTTCCGAAAAAAATTTTGGGTCGTTTAGTTTCATTCTTAGAACTGGAATAAGAGTTTCCATTATTCCTATACTTATGCAGGAAGCGGGTCCAAAAAGAGACTGGTTGGCAACAGAAATAACCTTTGGTAGAATTTTTGGTGCTGGAACTAATGGTTTAAGCACATTAGGAATAAAAGCGGAATCAAATATTGCAAAAGATATTTCCATTACCTTCGGCGTTTCGTTTATCCCAATAACAAAAGTTTCCTTTGCAACTGGTAAGGAAGTAAATGTAGGGGGTTTTTCATATGAAATATCGCTCTTGCGGTTTAATTTTATGCCTTAGTAGTATTGCGTTTTTTACATTGGTTTATGCCGAAGAACAACCCAAAACAGGTACGGCTGCAATAAAAGAATTACCATCAAAAGAATTGTCGTCTGACCAAAAAAATTCTAACTATCAAGACACATTAGAAATTTTAAAGAAATTAACGGAACAATATAAATTTCTCTCTACTAAAATTGATATACTCGCTACTAATTATAAAAGCCTGTGTGAAGATTTTTCTGTAATTGTAAGTTCTTTTACAGATTTGTCGTATCAGGAAAATACAACAAGATCGTTAGTAGCACTGTCTGAAAGTTACACCAATTTGAACAGTCGTATTGCTAAACTTTCTAAAAAAGTTGATGAGCTTTCATATGCTCAAAGTGACAGTAGAAATAAAGAATTAGAATCGAGCGGCGAGAAAAATGATGGGGAATCTGACGACAAAAAATCAAAATATGTAGCAAGAAAAAGTGGTCCGATATCACAATATGTTAAAATAAAATCTAAAGATGACGGGCGAGAAATAGAATTATGTCTTGATCCTGCATACGTAGATATGAATATTGATTTCACTCGGAAAACACCAAATACAACGACAAGACAGGAAGAAACAAAAGACGTGGAAGATATAGTAAGTGATGTTGTAAAATCTGTAGAACGTTCGTTACAGGAAAAATTACCGAAAAAACAACAAGAAACAACTAATCAGCAAGCTATCGGTAAACTACATAAAGCACAAAAACTTTATTATGCGAAAAAATATAATGCTGCAATGGATGCAGTACAGCTGTCTTTAGAAAATCAGGAAACAGCAGTTGGTTATGCGCTGAAAGGTTCGCTATATTTTACGCTTGGCGATGTTGATTCGGCGATAATATGTTGGGAATCTGCATTACAATTAGATCCAACAATGGAAGAAGTAAAAACAGCAATTTATAAATTTAAGAGGCGATAAATTAGTTTTTGTTTGCTTCTTGTTTGTTGTGGCTTGTTTGCTGTGTACGGTTCGAAATTAGATAATTACAAGATTAAAAAGAGGTTTATCTGTGCGGTTTTAGTCTTTAACCTGTCTCGCTACAAAGTAAGTTCACATAATTTTCATATAGTCATAATTTAATTATCTGTCGTCAGTATCTGTCGTCGAGCAGGCTTACCTGATTGGTTTAGTCTGGCGGGTTAGTTTTTAGAGGTTAAAAAATATGTCAACAACACTACTTGGTATAGTTATGGGATTAGGAATGACGATTTTTGCTATCATCGGTGTATCGCAACAGGATTCAAGTTCAATTGGAAGTCTTGTAAATATGTATTTAAATATGCCGTCTTTTTTAATGGTTTTTGGTGGAACAATTGCATCAACATTAGTAGCACATCCGTTTTCACATTTAGTTCGTGGATTTACGGCATTTTTTGTTGTATTTACTCGCAAAGAATTCGATTGGATAAAAGCAATTAATACAGTTTGTGAATTTAGTCAGGTATATATACAAAAAGGAATTCCGGGATTAGAAGAAAAAAATAAAACACATAAAACAAAATCTCTTGTCAAAGACGGTATAAGTATGTATGTAAACGGATATAAACTCGAAGAAGTAAAAGAATTTTTGGAAACAACCATTGAGAGAAGATATGATCGTGAAATGATTGATTATTACGTTTTTAGAACAATGGGGTCGGCAGCACCAGCGTTTGGTATGGCTGGAACGCTTGTTGGCTTGATATTTATGCTTAGGGTAATGAGCGAATCGCCAGATAAGATGGGGCCATTTTTAGCAATTGCACTAATTACTACATTTTATGGTCTGATATTAGCACATCTTGTATTTAATCCGATAGGAAATAAACTCAAACAACAGGCAGCGATAAATGTACGGGTTGGTACGATGGAAATAGAGGGAATTGTACATATTTTGAAAAAACAGCACCCTGTCTATATTAAAGATCAGTTGTCAAGTTATATCCCACCGAAAGAACGATTACAACTTTTCAAAGAGGAAAAAAATCCCTCAATAAAAAAATAACCTAAATGGCACTACCAAAATTTGTTGATCTATATGATGAAGAAGAAAGTAACAATCAGTGGCTTCTCTCCTATTCGGATGTGGTCACGTTGCTGCTTTGTTTTTTTGTAGTTTTAGTCTCGTTTTCATCTTTGGATTTAGTTAAAGTAGAACTTTTGACTCAGCATTTTACAAAAACTAAAAAAATGACCTTAAAAGACCTTCAGCAAAAAATTCAGGAATTTGTTGATTTTGAAAAACTACAGAGCGATATTAAGGTTAATTTAACATCGAGAGGGGTAGAGATAAATTTTAAAGATAAACTTTTATTTGATTTAGGCGATGCTAAACTTAAAGAAATAGCATCTCCTATATTAACGAAAATATCAAAATTGCTAAATTATCAAGAAATTGCACAGAGAAGAATTTCTATAGAGGGTCATACCGATAAACTACCAATAAAAAGTAAAATATATCCATCTAACTGGGAATTATCGTCTGCACGAGCAGCAAGCGTAGTAAAATTTTTTATTGATCAGGGCTTAAATAGTAGAAGATTTGAGATATCGGGCTATGCAGATAATTTACCGTTAAAGATTCAAACGGATAGAATTTTGGGACAACCAGAAAATAGACGTGTTGTAGTAGTAATTACTCCAGAGTCATACTTAATAAAAATGGTGCGTAAAGAAATATCACTATCTGCAAACAAAACTCCTCAGTGAAATTAATAACCATGCCGTCCACAAACCACCCACTGTTTTTGCTACTACAGATATAATAACTTGCCATAACATTACTTGTTAACTGCTAGCTAACAGTTACTCTCTAACTTCTCTCAAAAAATATGTTTTTACCAGTTGTGGAAAGAGGAATTCCAAATGCAATTTTAACTTCGTCGCCGAGTAATTTATTTTTTACAGCAGTGTAACCAGCAGTATACATAATTCTATTATCAATATAATTGTTTGCAGCAACACCAACAGCAGAACCAATCGCAATTCCCAAATCACCTGGATTATAAGCACACATACCTTTTAATTCCTCGCATTTTTTACATAATTCAAATCCACAAAATCCGCAGTTAAGTCCTCGTGTCGAAATCTTCGTCCCAATTAAAACAACCGCAGTTGCTTTTTTTAAGCATTGAGCATCCCTTAAAAATGTATTTGTTCTGTATCCTGTATTTGCAACTTCAACCATTTTTTCTGAAAGATCCTCAATATCTTTGTCGGTAAAAATCATTGTTACAATATTGTCTATTCCTTTTGCCTTAGGTGCAGTTCTTGCCGCAGCACACATCAGGTTTGCAATTGTTATAATTCCATTTTTTTCTGCATCAAATGATTGAATTTTCACAAACCCTCCACTGCTTATCTCGTTTTATCTACGTAATTTTACCTGTATAATTGCTGTCGTAACACTACTTCGTTAAGTTCGGTCCGTCACTGCGAGCGAAGCGAAGCAATCTCAGCCAGCTTGTCACCTGTGTTTTCAAAAACTTCAAAAACCACCCTCGGCATCAAGTCCGATTGATTGAGGTATAAGTACTGGTTGTGTTGTGGTTTCTTTGGATGGCGTCAAAATTGTCGGTAAAAGATTAATATCGGTTAACGATTGAAACGTTGTTTCATCTTCAACTTTTTTAACTTCTCTTTGCGAAACAGTACTTTCGCCAATTGAAAATTCTTCTGGCTCCGTCCCACTTAAAAATGCTTCTAAGTACGTTCCTTTTGGATTTCCAATCGCTAAAAGTCCTGTTTGTGGGTCAATTTTTGCATAAGTAATATTTGAAGGCATTGGAAAACTCACAACTGGTTTTTGAGACAAAGATGCTTTCATAAACTCTGTCCAGATAGGGCAAGCGATTCGCCCGCCTGTCATTTTTTTACCAAGTGTTCTATGGTCGTCATAGCCAACCCATACACCACATACAAGTTGTGGAGTATAGCCGACAAACCACATATCTTGGCAATCATTTGTTGTCCCTGTTTTTCCAGCAGCCTGTCTTTTTAATTGTTTCGCATAAATACCTGTTCCATGCTCAATAACACCACGCATCAAGTTTGTCATTAAAAATGCCGTCTGTGCAGATATCACATCTTTTTCTTCAGGAAAAAATTCTTCTAAAATTCTACCTTTATTATCAACAACTTTTATAATTGAATATGGGGTTGTTTTTATGCCAGAGTTTGCAAGACAACCAAAAGCAGAAACCATTTCTTTTAATGTAACATCCGACGAGCCGAGTGCTAAAGAGATTGTTTCGGTAAGAGGCGATTCGATTCCAAGTTTTTTTGCATATGCTGCAACGGTGATTGGTTTAATTTTATCTGTTACTTTGATTGCGCATATATTTAATGAATGTTCCAATGCTTTTCTTAAAAAAACTGACCCGTGAAATTTTTTCGAATAATTTTGAGGTTGCCACAGAACTCGCTCATTTGGTTTATTGTTTTCAATTGCCTGCTTATCCTTTTCTAATAATTCAGTAATAAAATTTTTGTCCGTGACATTGGAAAAATCAGTTGTATTTGATAAAAGTTCCCAATCACGGCCCGTGTTATAATATGTTACAGGTGAATCGTCGACAATTGAAGTTGCGGTAAAACCATTTTCAATTGCAGCGGTGTAAACAAAAACCTTAAACGCACTACCTGGCTGTCTTTTCGCTTGAAATACTCTATTAAATTGACTTGTTTGAAAACTTCTTCCGCCGACTAATGCCCGAATTTCACCTGTTTTTACATCAAGACACAAAAGGGCACCTTCAACAGTATATGTTGATTTTGAAAGTTGATCAAATTCTACGAGATGTTTTTCAAGAATTTTTTCAGCAGATTCTTGAATTTTTTTATCAAGTGTCGTATAAATTTTTAATCCACCTTGAAACAATTGTGTTCCATATTTAGATTCAAGTGTTTGTCTGATATTATCAATAAAATGAGGTGCTATTTTTGTAGCAATCTGTGGTGGTGAAAGAATAATATTTTTTTCTTTAGCCTCTTTTTTTTGCTCGTCAGTAATAAAGCCAACAGCGTGCATTCTTTCCAGAACAACTGCCCTTCTTTGAATTGCCTTTTCGGGATTTTTAAAAGGTGAATATACCGATGGTGCCTTCGGAAGTCCTGCTAAAAGCGCACATTCTTCAAGCGTTAACTCGGTTACATTTTTTCCAAAATAAACTTTTGCCGCAGTTGCAACACCATATGCACCATTTCCAAAATAAATCTGATTTAGATATATTTCAAGAATTTCATATTTTGAGTAGTCGCGCTCTAACTGAATTGCAAGAATTACCTCTTTTATTTTTCTGGCAAGAGTTTTTTTTCGCGACAAAAAAATCACTTTTGAAAGTTGCTGGGTAATTGTAGAGCCACCTTCTATTACTTTGCCTGCTTTAAGATTTGAAACAAAGGCACCAAGTATTCTATATGGATCAACTCCCCAGTGCTTAAAAAAACGGGTGTCTTCAATTGAAATCATTGCATTTATCATATCTTTTGGAATTTGAAAAAGTGGGACAGCAGTTCTTTTTTCCGTAAATAATTCAGCGATTAATTCTTCATTTACGTCATAAATTTTTGTAGTTAAAGACGGTGTATAGTTTATTAATTGAGTTGGATCTGGGATATCGCCAAGATATTTTATTAATCGTTTAGTAAAAGCAAAAAATATCGCAATTCCAACTACTAAAAAAATCCATTTTTTCATAATTTAATTTACAGAAATTTCAAAGTTATAAATTTCTAATAAAATCTCTTAAGAATGATATTTAGGAATAATTGCCACTGTGTCGCAATTCTACTTTTGGTCATCTATGGAAAAGCAAGCTTCCTTCCGGGGAGGTCATAAAGTAACGCATAAAAGCGCAGACCTTTTGTGATCTTTTCAAACGACCAAAAGTGGAGTTGCGACACAGTCTGATTGCCACTCATACGAAATCGAGAATCTATCTTGACGCACGGCAAACTTAAAGATTATCGATTACAATAAATGAACAAATAAACAAACAAATGCATTTCAGATTTTTATTATATCTCTACAAAACCTATTTGTCAAGCGATAGATTTGCTCAATTTTTTGCTTGATTTTATGTTTTCTTTTATGTAAAATAAAACTATTAAATTTGGCTGAAATGAACTGGTTATGACGATAAAACGCTGATTGTAGAAATAAAATCATTGTTGTTAATCGCTATAATCGTTTGCTGTAAATTGTTGTAATTACAGTTTCTATTAATTTTTTCAACAGAGGTTGATTGAAAACTATGGATATAAATGAGCAACTGTCAAAAATAAAACGTGGTATCGTCGAAATAATTTCGGAAGCGGAACTTACTGCGAAATTGAAACTCAATAGACCTCTAAGGATTAAATTAGGTGTTGATCCGACCTCGCCAGATATCCATCTTGGGCATACTGTCGTCATAGAAAAACTCAAAGTATTTCAGGACTTGGGGCACAAGATTGTTTTTATTATTGGCGATTTTACGGCTCGTATTGGTGATCCGTCAGGTAGAAGCGAAGCAAGGCCTGTTTTGGACGAGAGTGAAATTTTGGAAAATGCAAAAACATATCAAGAACAGGTCTTTAAAATTTTGGACAAGGAAAAAACAGAAATTAGATTTAACAGTCACTGGCTTTATTCGTTGGGACTCGATGGGCTTTTGGAATTAGCGAAGCATTCGACGGTTGCACAGATGCTTGCCCGTGCCGATTTTAACCAGAGATATAAAAATGGAAACGATATAACTATTCTCGAATTTTTGTACCCGTTATTGACGGGCTATGATTCTGTGGCAATGAATGCCGACATTGAACTCGGTGGCACCGACCAGAAGTTTAATCTTTTGATGGCGCGCCAAATTCAGAGGGACTATGGTCAACCACCGCAAGTTGTTATGACGATGCCACTTTTAGAAGGTACCGATGGTGTGCAGAAAATGTCAAAATCGTATAAAAACTATATTGGGATTTCAGAAGTACCGTTAGAAATTTTTGGAAAAATAATGTCCATAACAGACGTTTTAATGTATAAATACTACGAACTTTTAACACAGGAAAATTTGGATGAAATAAAAAAACGCCATCCTAAACAAATGAAACAAAAACTTGCGAAAATTATTGTTAGTAAATTTTATTCAGAAGAGATTGCCGATAATACTGAAAATGAATTTAATAAAATATTTGCTGAAAAAAAATTGCCATCTGAAATAGAAGAATTTGTCACTTCAAAAAAAGAAATAAAAATTTCCGAACTTCTCGTTGATGCGGGGTTTTCAGTTAGCAAAAAAGAATCTGAGCGATTGATAAAGCAGGGTGGTGTCAGAATTAACGAAGAAAAAATAATGGTGGATAAAACCATAAAAATAGACGGTGAATTTTTAATTCAAGTTGGCAAAAGAAAATTCAAGAAAATATTGATGCACCCGTTGTGATAGTAGGTAGAGTTCGGATGATGTCTAACAATATCATTGTGTAGCTGCTCTTACAGAACATACTTTTGGCACTTCCAGAGAGCATACTTTTAGCCGAGATTGGCGCAATTAATTTATTGTATAGGAATTTGGAAGATTTGTCCCCACTGAAGTGGGGAATAAAAAGTTATTTTTACACCCGACCCCGATTTTCATCGGGGCATGCTTTAGTCGGATAACTTATGACATTAAAAGAATTCAAAAGTAGATTGACAGAAATTGAGAAATTATGTTTTGTGCAATCAAAGCGAAAAGGTAGCACGGGAATTGGGTACACTCTTGAAATGCTTTTGAATATTAAAGAAAACAACATTAAACTCCCCGACCTTGGAGAGATTGAGTTGAAATCAAAACGAAAAAATGTTTTCACATTTGTCACAATGTTCACTTTCAACAGTGGAGTTTGGAAAATCCATCAATCAGATGTTATCAAAACTTACGGCTACAAAGACAAGCAGGAACGAAAGGCATTGAAATGTTTTGTTCGTGTTACACCAAATGCACAAGGACTTTATTTGAAAGTAACAAAGCAGTCGCTTCAAATGTATCACACCGACAAAACTTTGATTGCTGAATGGAACGCAACAAATTTATTGCAATACTTTTCAGCAAAAGTACCCTCACTCATTTTAGTTCTTGCGGACACAAGAAAAAATGAGGATAATAAAGAAGAATTTCATTACAACGAAGCATACTTGCTGAAAACTCCAAGCAAAACGGGACTGCTAAAATTGATAGAACAAGGTTTCATGGTTGTAGATTTGCGAATGCATTTAAAGTCATCGGGTGCAGTTAGAAATAGAGGAACGGCATTTCGTGTTGAAGAAAAAAATCTTATTCAATGTTTTGCCGAAAAAATAAAGTTGCTATGAAAAAATATACAGACAATTCATGGGATTTCAGTACAGCGGACACAAAAACATTCACTCACTGTTTTCACAATTATCCAGCAATGATGATACCTCAAATTGCAGGAAGATTGATTGACTGTTTAGGAAAGAAGAATGATGTTTTATTTGACCCATATTGCGGAACAGGAACTTCAATTGTTGAAGCAAACTTGCGAGGTATAAGTGGAATTGCAACGGACATAAATCCTTTAGCCCGACTAATCACAAAAGCAAAGTCAACTATAATTCCATTACAAGTTTTAGATTTTTATTTAAAGGACTTCAACGATTTTATTTTTCAATACAAATTCGGAATTAAAAGTGAAACAATAGAGATTCCAGATTTTCCAAATATTGATTTTTGGTTTACTCCGCAGGTGAAACAACATTTAGCAAGGATTAAAATCTACATTGATAAAATTGAAGATAAAAATGTGATTGCCTTTTTCAAAGTTGCGTTTAGTGAAACTATTAGAGAAAGTTCACTGACAAAAAATAGTGAGTTCAAATTAGTGCGAATGAAAGATAGGCAACTAAGAAAATTTTCTCCAGATGTTTTCACAATTTTTGAAAGAAAAATTTTCAGAAATAGAAATGGTTTGAAAAATTTTATTGAGCAAGTTAAAACACATAAGAAAAATCAGATTTGTGACTTTAATACAATTAACGACATCCCAAAGAAAATTATCGAGGAAGGAAGCATTGATTTGATTGTTACTTCGCCACCATATGGAGATAGCAAAACTACTGTTGCATATGGACAATTTTCGCGACTTTCGAATCAGTGGTTAGGACTTAAAGATGCAAGTCAGGTTGACAATAATTTAATGGGAGGCAGACGGGCAAAGAGTTATGAAAAGTTCGATGTGAAAGAATTGGACAAACAAATTGAGAAAATAGGGAACAAAGATGAGAAGCGAGTATTGGATGTAATTAGTTTTTATCACGACTACAAAACTTCAATTTCAAATGTTGCAAAGACAATTAAACCAGGAGGTAATATTGCATATGTTGTCGGAAACAGACGAGTGAAGGATGAGGAACTTCCAACAGATATTGTTACTGCAAAGTTTTTTGAGCAGCACAATTTTACACATATAGAAACAATCATTCGCAACATTCCGAGCAAGCGGATGCCAAAAGAAAACAGTCCGACAAATATTGCTGGTGCAAAAAACACCACTATGAATTGCGAGTATATTGTCGTGTTGAAAAAGCCGAACTGCTAACAACTGGATTGAACGCGTATGTACATAAATTATAGTATCGGAATTTGAATTTGATATTTGATTACGGTGAGTAGAAGCAGTTTAATCGCTGTAATCTTGCGACGAAGTCGGCTAACTTATTAAAATGACTAACAGGAACTCTAAAAGGGAGGATAGTAAAATGGTATTAAGTAAAAGGGAGGATAGTAAAATGGTATTAGATGATGTCAAAATATCCGAATTAATAATCAAGCAATTTTCGGAAAAATTGCTTGATAGTTTGAAGTCAGATGTTGCCATAGTTGGCGGTGGTCCAGCCGGATTAACGGCTGCTTATTATCTTGCCAAAAAAAATGTAAAAGTAATTCTTTTTGAGAGGAAACTTTCAATAGGTGGTGGGATGTGGGGCGGCGGAATAATGTTTAACGAAATCGTTATTCAACCTAATGCAAAAAAAATTCTCGATGAGTTTGATGTAAAAACAAAAGATATGGGCGATGGTTATTATTGTGCCGATTCAGTTGAGACGGTTTCAACAATTTGTTCCAAAACATCAAAAGCAGGAGTAAGAATATTTAATTTAATGAGTGCCGAGGATGTTATGATTACCAATGGGAGGGTTAGCGGATTGGTTATAAATTGGAGTGCTGTTGAAATTGCCAATCTCCATGTTGACCCTATTACAGTAGGAGCCAAATATATTATAGATGCAACAGGGCATCCAGCAGAAGTTGCCCATAAACTTCAGGATAAAAATGGTTGCAGATTAAAAACAAAAACTGGTAAAATTATGGGTGAAAAAGAAATGAATGCCGAAATAGGGGAGAAAAAGATTCTTGAAAATACGAAGGAAATATATCCGGGTGTCTATTCTTGTGGGATGTGTTGTAACGCTATATTTGGTGCACAGAGAATGGGACCTATTTTTGGCGGAATGCTTATGAGCGGTAAAAAAGTTGCTGAAATTATTTCAGCAAGAATGAAAATAAGTTGAGTTCCGTAATCGCGACAAAATTCCGAGTCACATCGGAAAAAAAACTCGAAGTAAAGGATGATGTTTTTGTATTTATGAAAATATTGGATACAGGCAAAAAAAATGGGCGGATATTTATTGCCGGCCGTGGAACATATGAAGAGGTAAAATCATTAAATAAAGAAAAGGATTTCAATGCGGCATTAGATGTTCTTATACAGATAAAGAAGAACCATAATTATATGTTTAGCACAAAAGAAGGATACAGAGTAGAGAGGCAAATACATGGAAAAAGAAAAGCAATCTGAAAAAGATTACGCAGAAATAATTGAGATATTGAATAAACATAAAGTAGATTATTTGATTGTAGGTGCATATGCAGTAATTCAGCACACTAAAATTTCGAGGTATACAAAAGACATAGATTTTTGGATAAGAGACACAAAAGATAACGCAGAAAAATGTTCAAAAGTTATCAAAGAATTTTCTGGCTTAAATGTTTCTCCAGAAGATCTCCTTGCTAAAGACAATATAAATTATATAGGTGTCGAACCAAATAGGATTGACTTTTTCAACGCTCAGGGGGATCTTGATTTTAATACTTCTTTTAAGAACAAGTGTATTGGACATTTCAGGGACAAAAAAGCTTTTTATATAAGCATAGATGACCTTATAAAAGCAAAAAGATATTATCTTTCAAAAGATGACAGAGATATATTGGGACAAGAGAAAGATCTGAAAGATATTAAAAGATTGGGGATAAAAAAAGAAAAGAGAAAATAAATAATATTTATAAAAATATTGATTTATTGCAGTCGTTGTTGTTTTTAGAGGGTTCGCTTGATTTTTCAAGGTTTGAATGGAATTCTTGAAATAAAAATGCAACACTTGTTTCTCTTAACTGGCAAATTTCTACATCTTTTAAAATTTTTTGGGCGGTGAAAGAGAATTTAATAAATTCAAGCAACATTTAACAAAAGTTCGTTTTCCCGTTTGACTTTATGCAAATCTTTATGTAAACTACAGTTGACATAAAGTTGACATATAATTGTCAGATTCTTTCGTAAGAACAACATTGTGTAAGAAGAAATAGCAAACATGATAGATAATATTAAAATTAGACCGAGAGTAATGAAAACGCTATCAGAGATTGATTATCTACAGGGCAAAATTACAGATAGTTTAACAAAAGGAGTGTTCACTCCGATAGTTCAAAAAGAATCAGCGATAATAATGGCTTATGCCTCAACAACAATTGAAGGGAGTACTTTAACGCCACAAGAAGTCAAACAAGTAGCAGATGGTGAAAGACCACGAAAGGCAGAGATTCATATACAGATGGTTAAAAATTATCTGGATGTTATTCGATGGATAAGGCAAAAAGAAAGCACAAAAATTATTACAGAAGACAATATTTTTAAATTGCATAGAATTATTGGTGAAAAAGCAGTTGCTGACGGTCCCGTTGGTGAATATAGGAAAGTTCAGGTATATGTCGGAGACCACACGCCGCCTTCATCTGAAAAAGTGCCATATCTGATGAAAGAGTTTTTAGAATGGTTGAATAACAAAAGCCATCAATACCATCCTGTTTTAAGTTCTGCAATTGCCCATTTTGAGATTGCAGCAATACATCCGTTTCGTGATGGCAATGGTAGAGTAGCCAGAGCATTAGCCAGTTGGGAATTATATCGTCGTGGGTTTGATACCCTGCATGTTTTTACGCTTGACGATATTTTGTTGGAAAACAGAAAATTCTATTATCTACAATTAAGCAACGCCAGAAAACCCGGCGGATTGACTGATTGGTTGGAATATATTAGCGATATTACAGCCGAAGGTCTTGAACGAACATATAATCGTCTAACATCGGCGCAGGCAACGGCAAAGAAACTGCCTCCGCTTTCCGAAACGCAGAAGAGATTGCTAATAATATTATCGCAAGATAGTCCAAAAACAATAAAACAGATTATGTCGGAACTTTGTATTACCCGACAGGGTGTCTACAAGGTATTAAGTCAGCTACTAAAAACAAAAAGAGTTATATCTGTTGGTACCAGACGTAACAGGCAGTATTCAATTACAATTTGATTTGGGTACTGAACGGTGGTAGAAATCTGTATGGATTGTAGCCCACCGTTTCAACGGTTGGTGAACGAAGAGAATAGGAGGGTAGAGTAATGGCAAAGATTGATTTCGGTGGGGTTGTAGAAGAAGTGATAACAAGGGACGAATTTCCTCTTTCAAAGGCACAGGAGATTCTGAAAGATGAGGTTGTAGCGGTAATTGGATACGGTGTTCAAGGGCCTGCACAGTCACTAAATATGAGAGATAATAAAATTAATGTTATTATCGGTCAGAGGCCAGAAGAAAAAATATACTGGGATAAAGCTGTCGCTGATGGTTGGGTACCTGGTAAAACACTTTTCAATATGGAAGAAGCGGTACAGAGAGGAACAATAATACAATATCTGATTTCAGATGCTGGGCAAATGATGGCGTGGCCTAAATTGAAACTACTTCTCACAAAAGGAAAAGCATTATATTTTTCACACGGGTTTTCAATCGTATATAAAGACCAGACAAATATTATTCCACCTAAGGATATAGATGTTATACTTGTTGCACCGAAGGGTTCGGGTACGTCGGTGAGAAGGAATTTTTTAAGTGGTAGTGGGATAAATTCAAGTTTTGCCGTTTTTCAGGATGCGACTGGCAGAGCCATGGATAGAACGCTTGCTCTCGGTATTGCCGTCGGTTCAGGATTTCTTTTCCCGACAACTTTTGAGAATGAGGTCTATAGCGATCTTACTGGAGAGAGAGGAACTTTGATGGGTGCACTGGCTGGCATAATGGGAGCACAATATAATCTTTTGAGAAAACATGGTCACAGTCCGTCTGAGTCATTTAACGAAACTGTCGAAGAACTTACACAAAGTTTGATACGGCTTGTTGCCGAAAATGGTATGGATTGGATGTTTGCCAATTGCTCGACGACCGCTCAAAGAGGTGCTCTTGATTGGATGCCGAAATTCAGGAAGGCAGTAGAACCCGTATTTGAAAAATTATACGATAGAGTTAAGTCTGGTAAAGAGACAAAAAGAGTTCTTAAACTAAATGGTGTGCGCAATTACAGGGAAAAACTTGAAATGGAATTAAAACAAATTAGAGAGTCGGAAATGTGGCGTGCAGGCAAGTCTGTGCGATCGTTAAGGCCTGAGAATTTGAAAAAATAGTTGCTCGGGAGGGGCGCTCGGGAATTGCTTCGCGGAAACGCCTCGCCTTTGAGGGCGGGCTCTCACTCGCACCGCTAAAAGTCATAAGGTGAAAAATAATAGTGTATGCGGTGCTCCGTGAGGTTCCTCTCAGCAACCCCCTCACTCTGCGAT
>JBDRIG010000003.1:0-9319 GCA_043816185.1 Elusimicrobiota bacterium
TGCTTGTGAGCAACCACCTTCCTCATCCCAGAGTGAGGGAAAAGTTTCTGCAGAGCCTCAATTTGCGACTTATTTGTTCCAGGAGCAAATTGCAGAGCGAGTTCTGACGAGCGTCTCAAAGAAACTTATTCCCGAGCGCCCTTTATTTCCAAACTGATTTTAAATATTTCGGAAGTCCTGATGCTTCTTTCGGGCCAACGAGAATTTGCCAGCCAGTTATGTCTTCAAGTTTTCCTGATATCACCGAAACATATCCTGGAATTATTATTTTTTTGTGTGAAACATAGTTTGCAACATTAGTTTTTTTCATCCAAGTATCAATAATTTCGGCATTGAATTTATCCGCAGCCCATGCAGTTAAAACAGACATTCCCTCGCAATCACAAATCAAAAGCCACGCTGGGATTTTTGAATTTTCAATTTCAGGCGATACGGTAAAAAATGTCAAAGAAAAATTTGTTGTAACAAGAAGTGGAGATTTATCGTCGGGTTTTCCTATTTCATAAAGTTTTGGTTCCATCATTATTGGTTTTTGTGGATCGGTGTAAATATTTAAACGTAAGGTAATTAGAGGAAGAAGTTCTTCAGGTTTGTTCATTTGAACAACAAGTATACTTGCGTATTTAAGGATATATGTTGCAGCATCAGCTACATTATCGGCAAAAGCAACAATAGGAAAGCCGAGTGGTCGAAAGTTTTTTTTCAATACAAGTCGTTTGATTTGCGTAAAATCTTGAACACATTTTGAAACACTACGCGAGCCACAGTCAAGTACAATATCTTTTACTCCCGACGAAGAAACCTTTTGCGAAAGCGATGCAACCTCCTCAATATTTTTTCCATATACACACAATGGAACATTATATTTTTTCGCAATAGTCGTCATTTGTTCTATATTTTTCTCATTTGCGGAATAGATAAGTGGCCTTTTTTGTGAAATATCTTTTAACGTTTCTTCAATTGCTTGTGGATTTTCGCTTATTAGAATTAAAGGCAGTTTTAGTTTTTCAGAGAGATTTTTTGAAACAGAAGCAAATTTTTCGGGGTTACTTGAATCATTTTTCACAGCGACAAGATTTACACCAGCCATCATTCCAACTCTTTCAAAATTCAGTTTTTCTATTTTCTCAATTTTTTCTGAAAGGTCTTGCTCGTTGTCTGAAACTAAAATTGCAATTGCCGTAGGGTGATAAAATGTTTTTTCGTGACGGAAAAGTACTGTTTCACCACCAATATCTACTTTTTTTTCACCAACACCAATTGTAACGGTTGCCATTGGTGGAAGAGATGCGGACTCTAATAATTGTTTTGCCGTATCGGTTACATCTGGGCATTTATCTAAAGATGTTTTTTTCCCAACAAGTGCCATTGCAAACGCAAGGCAAGTTGGAAACCCACATTTTTTACAATTTGTTTTTGGTAATTGTTTATAAATATCAAGTCCAGACAATGCCATAAAAATCCTTCAAACAAGAAAGTCGTACAGTCTCAACGGTGTGTCATCGTGCGTCGTGCGTATATCGTATTGCGTGATGCGTCGTGCTTTTTGTGCGTCCACAACCAAGTGGTGCACGATCAACATACCGTGCCTACATCAACTACATCAAAGGTTCCATTGTGAGCACGGGATGGTTAACCTTTTGCAAAAATTCTAAAAGTTTTTCTGTATCCATTGCAATCGTTTCATCAGCAATTTTATCAAGAAAATCAGAAATACCTTCTTCTTTATTGCGATTTATAAGTTTTTCTGAAATTGCTTCTTTAAGTTCTTTTGGCATCCATACAATTCTTTTTAATCCACCGTCAGCTTTTATGAATTTTTTTGATGTGACATAAAGTCGTCCAAAACCCATAAAGCCTGGTGTTTGATTTCCACCACCGACACTTCCTGCAAGAGTAGAAAATGTCATACCGAGCGGCGTCATTCCAGAATACTCACGATTGACAACCATAAATCCGTTTGCCTCAGGAACTATCGCGCCTATACACTCGAAACAGCCACAACTGGTTTCAGGAAATGTCATAATTGAATATCCGTGAAATTGCTCCAAATAACCGTTTGATTTTATTTTTACATAATCATTGATGCCTTGCCATTCACCGCGTACTTCGTCTAAAACTGTACCTTTTTTTACTGGCTGATTTGGGCCTGTTGGATTTATTTCAAAAGATGCTTTACAATCAAGCCAGTTGTAGGCGCCGCAAAGTCCGAGCCGCTCCGGTTTTACGATGCACAAATGATTTGGTGCAAATGACTGACATAACGTGCATGAATAAAACGTATCAACCGATTCGTCGGTCATAGCACCTATTCGTTCGTCACGAATCTTATATGACTCACGGGCAGAAGGCAAAAGTTTTTTTACATCATCCTCTTTTGTATAAATTTTTATTTGGACTTTATCAATAATCGTTCCAAAAACTTCGTGAATTCTTGCGTCAATAATTATGCCGAGATGTTTTAACTTAAAACCCTTTAATTTTGCATCTTTTGAAATTCGCAACCATACCAAATCCCGTTGGCCAGTGTGCATTATTCCTTGTGCCTCGTTTATAAATGTGTGGATTTGCCGTTCAACAATTGATTCAAATTCTTTTTGCATTTTCCGTCCTGCAACTTCCACATAAATACCAATAGATACGGCAGAATTTTCTTTTACATCGTCTATTTCTGGCCCTATAACTTCAATTTTACCGTCGGTAATTTCATTTGTATTTTTTGTCGTCACATATTCAAACGCGGATGAGTGCTTGCCCCCTGCCTCAAAATACGTTTGTTCTTTACGAATCCTTTCACCCTCAAATGCTGCTGAATATGCAACAGGAATTGGAATCTCTGAAATCTTTACTTTTACACCTCTTGTCTCAATACAGACAGGAACAATCTTTTTATGGTCAAGCTCAGAAACCAGATGCTCGTATGTGCAAATTCCTGTCGGACGAATTTCGTGAATATCGGTATCAGCAATTATTGGAAATCCCATATTTATTGCACCTGCACCCGTTGCATATTTAACATCATCAATTTCGCCAAGTGTAAGTCCGAACGCAAAGACCCTGTCCTTACAGTATTTTAAACATTTCGACGCTTCACCTTTTCTGTGTCCACCGAATGTTAAAGCACCTCTTATTGCCCAGTTTAAAGGATAGATACTTGTGATTGTGTCTCTGCCATATGGAACAATATAAGTATCCCACCCCATTTCAACATTTTCTTCTTTTAATTGATCAATAATTGAACGACCGTTTGTAGACGAGCCAACAAATGAAAGAATTTGTCTTTTCTGAAATTCTCGGACAATCTCAACAGCCGTTTTATTGTCTGGTGCAGCACCGAGTATAGCAGCAGCACCAGGCATTCTTCCGTCAACAAGTTGAATTCCTAATTGCCTTAAAATTGTATCTGGAAAAAACCCAATGCAATCCCGCTGTGGTTCAGATTGATATAAATAACGAAGCCCAACGATTATCTCTTCGCAAAGTAAAGTTGCAATACCCGAATCTAATACATCTCCCAAATAAGGGAGATGAAAATTTTCAGTTGGTTCATTGTGCAGAAGTGATTTTGATTCCTGTAAAACAGGTTTAATGTCGCCCAATGTTTTTACTTCTACTCCAAGCAAAGCATACGCCATCGGAAAAAAATATGCAGTGTCAGGAAATTCAATTTTTTGCAATTCACCTTTTTCGATAATTGCTTTGGCTAAAAAATCTTCAGCATCCTTAACAATTTTCTGAGCACCTCTTATTGCAGCGGTAGCAACTATTTTTGACATTTTTTTCCTCCAAAAATCGCCAAATTGTTATAGAACTTTAAAAAACCACTTAACCAATGACTGTTTATTTCGTGTTTGTTTCTGTATTTGTTCCGTCTTTTATTCTGCGTTTGTTTTTGTGTTTTATTCTACGATTGCCACACATTCCTTTTGAAACAAATATATCATATATTTTAAATTTTGTTTAAACTTTTCAGGATTAAGTTTTTCAGGATTTTTCTGATAAATATTATCTGCAATTTTTTTAATTTTGCGTCTGAAAAAAAATTTTGCAATTTTTGCAATTTTTGGAATTTCATCATTTGCTAATGAAACAAGTGCTTCCGTAATAGGAACAACAAACTTCCTATAACATTGTTCTCCAATCAAAAGTGTCGGCAGAACATTTTCAGTAATATCTTCGTCTTTAATAATCTTAAAATTATTATTCTTACTTTCTTCAAGAAACTGAGACAAAACAGTACAGTTTCTATAATACCCAGTTGCTTCATTTCTAAAATAATCGGATATCAAAACATAACCATTTTCATTTAAAATTTCTCTGCATTTTTGAAAAAGCATTTTTCTATTTACATATTGAGAACTTTCGCTCATTAGTATGAGGTCGTATTTTTTATCAGTTTTAAAGTTCTCAAATTGTGTAAGATGAAACCTTATCATACCTTTGAATTTTTCGTTGATTATTTGTTGATTGTAGAGGTCAGGGCTTAAACATTCAATATTATGTCCTTTAAGAACAAGTATTTCGGTAGAAATACCTGTTCCACAGCCGACATCAAGGATTGTCATAGTTTTCGACGGAATATAATTCGGGATATAATTTAAAAGTTTTTCAGTATATTTTAACTGAGCATTCTTTAAATCTTCAATATTTAGTTTCGTGTTTGCTTCACGTCCGTTTCCATTTCGAATTTCCCTATCAAAATATCCAAAATGAAATGCTGGTAGCCCAAGAATCTCTCTACATAATTTTAACGAATAGTCAATTTTTCTGTCTTTAGATCGCATTTATTTTTTTATCTGCCCCATACCTACTTCGCAGAAACCCCCATATATTCTTTTTCAAAAAACCCATCCCCATATTTTTTTATCAACGGTAAAATTTTAGCAAAATTGAAATTGTTTTCCAGTAATTTATCCTTAATTTCTGATACATCTATTTTTTTTCTGATAAGTGTCTCGTAAATACCTGCTTTATCAATATTATTAATAAGCACAAATCCGACAATTCTATTATCTTTAAGAACAATTTTTTTGTAGAAATTTTGCTTTTTATTTTTTAGTATTTCATATTCTTCGGTTTTTGGTTTTGTAATTCCGCAAGAAATCGTTGGCAATCCAAAAAACTCAATTGAGTTCATAGACATAGAACCATCATATTTTATTTTTTTACCTACAATGTTAAGTCCGGCAATTTTTCCTTGAATAACGGCATTAGGCCATATAGCATTTGTCGTTGATTCGCCTGTAATTAAATCATTTGTTTGGACAACATCACCAGCGGCGTAGATATCCCGCACATTTGTTTGTAGATATTCATCAACAACAATTCCCCATCCGGTTTTTATATCAGTTTCTTTTACAAGTTCTGTATTTGCTTGAACGCCTTTGCCAATGATTACAATTTGGCAATTAATTTTTTCTCCATTTTCAAGAACCACCCCCGACACTTTTTTATCTCCATAAATCTCTTTTGCAGCAAATCCTGTAATAATTTTTATTCCCTCGCTTTCAATTTTTTTTTGCACAAACATTGCACCTTCTTCGTCGAGCATTTGTGAAAGAACATATTTTGACTTAACAACAATAACTACTTTTATTCCTCGCATGTGCAAGGCATATGCGGCACGAAGTCCGATAAGACCACCACCAAGTATAACTGCTATATTTGTTTTACTGAGATCTTTTTCAATTTTTTTTGCATCTTCAATATTTCTTAAACCAAACACGTTTTCTAATTGAACACCGAGAATTTTTTCCATTTTTGAATGTGAACCTGTTGCAATTAAAAGTTTGTCGTAGGGAATGATAGTACCGTCCGAAAGTTTGACTTTCTTATCAGGTAATACCAATTCAACTTTTTTGCCAAAAATTGTATTGACGTTATTTTTTTTATAAAAATCATCATCTCGATATTTTAACTTTTCTTCAGAAATTGTTTCTGCAAGATAGTAAGAAAGAAGACATCTTGAATAAATTGGATAATTTTCATTGGAAACAACTGTGACTTTTCCTTCTTTATCAATTGATCTTATTGCTTCGATACAGGAAATACCAGCAGCACTTGCACCGATTATCAAATAATTCATTTTGTAACCTCTTTGATTGATTACACACACAGATTTTAAAAAGTTACACCAATTTTGGTGTCAGGTTTTAGTCCGTGTAATCTGATTTTTAATTTCTAAAACCAGATGCTCTAATCATCTTTACAGAATATCTTTTAATAATATTGCTTTTGTCGGACATGAAGCTACACATCGTGGACCATTTTTATTATCTTTACATAAATCGCATTTGATTGCGAGTTTTTGTTGACGGGAAATTGCGCCAAACGGACAAACCATAATACACATCCAGCAACCGACACATTTTTCGTCGTCATGTTGAGTAGAGCCGTCTTCAGCTTTATACATCGCACTCGACATACAAGCAGAAATGCAAGGTGCTTCCTCACAATGATGACATTGAAGAGGCATTGTAGCGTGAAAGGTGTAGGGTGTAAGATGCTCCGCTGTTTGTTCTACGGAAACTCGTTTTTCAGGTGATGGTGTTTCGTTTATTGCCTGAAATAAATTTTTGCTTTTTGAGTGTTCAACGGCACATGCAAGTTCACAACTTTTACAACCGAGACATTTCGAAATATCGTAATAAATTTTTTTGGATTTCACTTCACTTAACATTTTTTATTTCCTCTTATCAATTATCAAGCAATTTTACAACATTTTCCAAAAAGAATTTTTTATGTTTACTTTTAATCGCCATACATCATCGGTTTGAGTTTAAGTTCGGCACGTTTTTTATCCAAATGTTTGATAATTAAATCTGCCGCTTTATGTGGATCGGATTCAAATGCAAATTTTCCTCCAACGATGTTTTCTATTTTATTTGTTACAAAATCGGTAATTTTTTTTCCACCCATAATAGGAAGTGGAAGTCCTAAAACTGTAAAAATTCCAGATGCAACGGCGTAAAATCCAATACACACTGCTTTTTCAGACATCCATTCTGGTGCAGCAGCAGCAACAGGTAAATCAGAAATATCATCGCCCAATCCACCCTCTAAAATAATATTGCAAAGGGTTGTCAGAATTCTTGTTGTATCTACACACGAGCCCATATGCAAAACAGGTGGACAACCAACCGCTTCACAAATTTCTTGCAGTCCTTTACCTGCATATTTTTTTGCCGCCTCGGGAAGAAGCAAACCCGCTTTCGCAGAGGCAATTGCGGAACATCCCGTTGTAACAACCAGAACATCATTTTTTATCAACTCTTTTGTGAGCTCAATATGTGCCCAATCGTGTTTTATTTTTGGATTATTACAACCGACGATACCAACTGCACCGCGAAGCCGTCCTGATATAATTGCATCATTCAATGGACGATAAGTCGATCTGTATTTTCCACCAAGCATTTTAAAAACATATTCGGAGGTAAATCCTGCTATAAATTCCATCTTTTCTTTTGGGATATTAACAAGTTCTTTTTTTCTGTTTTTGAAATTTTCAATTGCGAGTCGAACAATTTTTTTGGCAGTTAGCACTGCTTCTTCCTCTGAGAACTCAATATGTTCAACACCAGGAAATTTTGCTTTTGGTGATGTTGAGATAACCTTTGTATGAAAGCATGTTTGTAATTTCGAAAGTGCGGGCATAACACATTGAACATCCACAAGCATTAAATCCACAGCACCTGTAATTACTGCTAATTCCTGTTGTAAAAAATTACCTGCAATTGGTATCCCATGTCGCATTAAAATTTCATTAGCAGTGCAGCAAATTCCTGCAAGATTTATTCCATTTGCACCATAACTTTTTGCAAGTTCCAAAAGTTCTTTATCTTGAGATGCAGTAACCATTATATCGGAAAGAGTTGGTTCGTGCCCATGAACAATTATATTTATTTCATTTTCTTTTAATACACCAAGATTTGAGACGGAACGAATCGGAGTTGGACAGCCGAACAAAACATCCTGCAAGTCGGTAGCAATCATACTTCCGCCCCAGCCGTCAGAAAGAGAGGCACGCATTCCTTGTTGGATTATGTTTTGATAATCAGTATCAACACCCATTGTGGTTCTGTGCATAATCTCAACAATTTCTCTGTCAATTCCTCTCGGAGTGAGTTTATTTTTTTTCCATATATCCTGTCTTTTTTTAGGTGCCCGTTTTATAAATTGTAATTCGCCTTGTTGTTGACCAAATTGTGAAAGACATTTTTCGGCGACATCAAACGCTATATCTTCAACTTTTCTATCTTCTGTTTTTACGTCTAATTCTTTTGCCAAATTAAAAAGTTTTTCTTTACTTTTTATTTTATAACCATCGGTGCAAAGTGTGTTTTTGGATGCCGTCATTAAGGTGTGTGCAACATCTCTGCCGTGGTCTGAATGGGATGCACAACCAGCGGCTATCATTCTTGCGAGGTTTCTTGCAGCAATTGTATCGGCAGTTGCACCACAAATTCCTTCTTTAGCACCTTCGCCTTGTCCTTGGTGAGGTTTGTCTTCGGCGGCAAACGGGTTGATTCTGCAGGGACCCATCATACAGTTTCTACAACAAATTCCTAATTGGCCAAAACCGCATTCTGGCTCTTGAGCTTCATACCTGTCAAAGGCAGTGGGAATATGTTTATTACACGCAACACACAACATTTCTTTTACCGATGAATCAACACTCTTTTCGTCAACACTTTTTTCATCAATACTTTTTTCATCGTCCATTTTTATACCCCTTTTAATCGTCGGAGTGAAGTGGTCTTGCTTGTCATCCCGAGAGAGAGCGCTGCCTCGAGCAGATAGCGACCCTGCGAGACAACTCCCGAGTGACATTTGTTCCAGGAGCAAATTGCAGAGCGAGTTCTGACGAGCGTCTCAAAGAAACTTATTCCAGAGCGCCCCTTAATGACTTTCACATTATATCATCGCAGAGCGATGGAAAAGTTTCTGCAGAGCCTCAATTTGAGACTTATTTGTTCCAGGAGCAAATTGCAGAGCGAGTTCTGACGAGCGTATCAAAGAAACTTATTCCCGAGCGCCCTTTAATGCCTTTCACCTTATATCATCGCAGAGCGAGGGAAAAGTTTCTGCAGAGCCTCAATTTGCGACTTATTTGTTCCAGGAGCAAATTGCAGAGCGAGTTCTGACGAGCGTCTCAAAGAAACTTATTCCCGAGCGCCCCCTTTAATGCCTCTCACCTTATATCATCGCAGAGTGAGGGAAAAGTTTCTGCAGAGCCTCAATTTGCGACTTATTTGTTCCAGGAGCAAATTGCAGAGCGAGTTCTGACGAGCGTCTCAAAGAAACTTATTCCCGAGCGCCC
>JBDRIG010000004.1:0-7895 GCA_043816185.1 Elusimicrobiota bacterium
TTTGATATGTGGCTCAGTAGAAAGTATTCATTCTGAGTCGGTGGAAGCGGGTTTTGGAAAGATTAAACTGACCGGGCTTATGCAAATCTGGTATCAGAATAATAATGGTGCTACACCGTTTGATACTTTCCGGCTTCGTCGTGCGGAAGTAAAATTATCAGGTGAAATAAAACCGGATGTCTCATGGGCAGTAATGTTTGACCCTGCACAACAAAGAGAAGATTTAGCGCGTTTCTCTCCACTGCAGGATTTTCTCATTACTATGAAACCAAAGAAATGTTATTCAGTTGATTTTGGTCAGTATAAAGTTCCTTTTGGTATGGAAGGATTAGAATCGTCGGCAAAACTTGATTTTGTTGAACGTTCCGTGCTCGCATCGCAATTCAAATGGGCTGATGCCAGAGATATAGGACTTACCGTTAAAGGCGATTTCAATGTGGGTAGTACTAAAATCCAGCCGGCAATAGGATTATTCAATGGTGAAGGACAAAATAAACTTGATGCAAATCAACCGATGGCTATAGATGGAAGAATAGCGGTAAAACCTATTAAACAATTACATATTGGTGTTGCTCATTACAATGGTAAGTCGGGCGTTGCAAAAACGGATAATATTCACACAGGAGTTGAAGTAAAGTATAGTCAAGATCCAATTACTGTATATGGTGAGTTTGCTTCTGGTAAAAGCAGCAGCAAAGATAAACAGACATATTATACTGCCGTCGGATATAAATTCTTAAAATTATATCAAGCCGTTCTTCGCTACGATTTTTATGACACGGATACTGACACAAAAGACAATGCCAAGACAGAGACCACTGTTGGCTTAAATTATTTTATTGAGAACCACAACTCAAAAGTTCAGTTAAATTATGTTCTCCGTGGAGAAGAAGGTACTTCTGTCTCGGACGATATTGTAAGAGTTAATGTCCAGATAAGTTATTAAGGAAAACGGAAAACTAAGACGGAGGAAAACAATCAGCGTATGGGCAAAGAGAAGTGGGGTCGAATCTTGACATTTGACAAATTTTAAAAAAATGGGACAGGTAGAAAGACATGTTAAAAATAAAAAAAGGAGACAATATGCTGAAAAAAGTATTACTGTTAGTGCTAATAGGTGCAATGGGTATTTTGGGGTGCGGTCGGAATGACACATCCAAACAATCACAAAACGAAACAAAAACCGGTATACAGATAAAAGGGTCTGATACGATGGTTAATCTTGTTCAAGTATGGGCTGAAGAGTTTGCTAAACTAAATACCGTAGTTAATATAGGCGTAACCGGAGGTGGCTCCGGAATAGGTTTTGCGGCACTACTAAATGGAACATGTGATATTGCCGTGGCTTCAAGAGCAATAGAAGACAAAGAAGTTGAACTTGCAAAAGAAAAGAATATAAAACCTGTTGAATTCATTGTGGGGTTAGACGGGCTTTCTGTTATTGTTCATCCTGATAATCCAATTTCAAAACTTACTATGGATGAGGTTAGAGATATTTTCATTGGAAATGTCAAGAACTGGAAGGATGTAGGTGGAGTAAATAAGCCGATTGTTATACTATCAAGAGAAAGTAATTCCGGCACGCATGTGTTTTTCAAAGAACATATTTTAAGAAGGAACAATAAAAAAGGGACTGAAGAATTTCCACCATCGGCTTTACATATGGCTTCTTCACAGGCAATAGTTGATGAGGTCATGCAAAATTCCAATGCAATAGGTTATGTTGGTATGGGATACTTATCCAATCACTTGAAAGCAATTGCAATTGCAAAAGATGAAAAGTCCAAATATATTGAGCCAAAAATTGAAAATGTAATGAACATGGCTTATCCAATCTCAAGACCTTTATACCTTTATACTAATGGAGGACCATCCGGTGCAATAAAAGATTTTATAGATTTTGCTTTATCTGATGAAGGGCAAAAAATAGTCCGAAAAGTTGATTTCGCCCCAATTAAAAAGGTGAATTAATAATATGAGAAAAATTGTAGATTTTGTAATTGAAAAAATAATATTTATTTCAGGATTAATTGCCATAATTTTTGTTGTTTTAATATTCTTTTTTTTATTAAAAGAAGGTTTAACATTCTTTAAGGAATATAATTTTTCTGATTTTATTACCGGAAAATTCTGGTATCCAATTTCTACTCCTTCAAAATTTGGAATTTTGCCTCTTATTATAGGCTCTTTACTTGTTACACTTGGAGCAAGTTTAATTGCAATTCCGATAGGTGTTATGGCTGCTTTTTATATAGCAGAAGTAGCACCTGCTGGAATAAAGGACTTCTTAAAATCAGGCATAGAACTTTTAGCAGCAGTACCAAGCGTAGTTATTGGTTTTATCGGAATGGTAACATTAGCACCACTTGTCCGAAGCGTATTTAATTTACCGACGGGCTTAACTGCATTTACAGGTTCTCTAACGCTTGCCTTTATGGCGCTGCCAACGATTGTTTCAATATCAGAAGATGCAATAAGAGCAGTGCCATATCAATATAAAGAAGGAGCCCTTGCATTAGGAGCAACCAAATGGCAGACAATGTATAGAATAATTTTACCTGCGGCAGCACCTGGAATTCTTGCTGCTGTGATGTTAGGTATAGGAAGGGTTATCGGTGAAACAATGGCTGTTATGATGATAACCGGAAATGCAGCGAATATTCCAGAGAGTATATTTCAGCCGGTTAGAACTATGACTGCTACAATTGCATCAGAAATGGGAGAAACAGTAAAAGGTTCTATTCATTATCATGGTTTATTTGCAATAGGTCTGGTTTTGTTTATAATAACTTTTATAATAAATTTTATAGCAGATACATTCTTAAACAGGGTAAAAAGATAGTCGCTCGGCAACAAATTTTCCCAGACACGCTCGGGCAACCACCCTGTTGCCCTCGCTCTGTCGTCGCTCCTGGAACGAAAAAGTCGCTCCTCAAAGGTCTGGGGAAAATTTTTCCCTCACTCTGGGATGATATAAGGTGAAAGGCAATTAAAGAGTCGCTCGGGAATAAGTTTCTTTGAGACGCTCGTCAGAAGGTCGCTCGGGAATAAGTTTCTTTGAGACGCTCGTCAGAACTCGCTCTGCAATTTGCTCCTGGAACAAAGGTCACTCGGGAGTTGTCTCGCAGGGACGCTATCTGCTCGAGGCAGCGCTCTCTCTTAGTCGGCTGAATGCGTATGCCGATCTGCGAGAAGCCCTGCTCAACAACCCCCTCACTCCTGCGATTAAAAAAGGTGTCCCGATAAATCGGGAAGGCTCTGCAGAAACTTTTCCCTCACTCTGGGATGATATAAGGTGAAAGGCAATTAAAGGTCGCTCGGAATGAATAAGTCGCAAATCGAGGCTCTTTAGAAATTTCTTGCTTCGCTCCACGATGAATAGAAGGTTAAATAAATGAATCCTAAATTAGCCCAAAAAATAGCATTTACTGTTTTATTTCTTGCAACCTTGATAATTGTTATTCCTGTAATTCTAATTCTTTTTATTATTGTTAAAGAAGGTTATTCTGCAATAACACTGGAATTTTTAACATCCATTCCAAAGGACGGAATGAGGAGCGGTGGAATTTTTCCTGCAATAATAGGCACATTTATACTACTTATAACTTCAACCGTATTTAGTTTACCAATAGGAGTGTTGTCTGCAATATACTTAGATGAATATGCAAAGGATAATTTACTTACAAGAGTGATTAAATTGGCTATTGTTAATTTAGCAGGTGTTCCATCTGTAATTTATGGCCTTTTTGGACTTGGACTTTTTGTTATGTACTTAAATTTTGGTGTCTCAATATTAGCAGGTGCATTAACTTTAGCTATAATGGAAATTCCCTGTGTAATTACAACAACAAGGAGTGCTTTAAACAGTGTGCCCCAATCGTTTAGAGAAGCAAGTTTATCATTGGGAGTTAGTAAATGGCAGACAATCTGGCATATTGTTTTACCAAATACATTACCTGGTATTATGACAGGTGTAATATTAAGTAATGCAAGAACTGCAGGTGAGACAGCTCCAATTCTTTTTACTGCTGCGGCATTTTATGTGCCTCGTTTACCCACATCTATTTTTGACCAGGTAATGGTTTTGCCATATCATCTATATGTTA
Organism: Elusimicrobiota bacterium; assembly: GCA_043816185.1. Classification (GTDB taxonomy): domain Bacteria; phylum Elusimicrobiota; class UBA8919; order UBA8919; family UBA8919; genus JAZDKR01. The sequence continues at coordinate 4,107 of JBDRIG010000004.1, forward strand.
TATCAACTCAGATTCCAAATATGCCCAAAAATTTAATTTATGGAACTGCTTTGGTATTACTTATACTGGTGCTTGCTATGAGTTTTTCAATAATACTCATTCGGTTTTATTTTAGAAGGAATAAAAAATGGTAGATAAGATTGTAACAAAAGATTTAAATTGTTTTTTCGGGGATGTTCATAGCGTTAAATCATTAAGCATAACTGTATTTGAAAATGAGATACTTGGAATAATCGGTCCTTCAAATAGCGGGAAGACAACATTTTTAAGAACCTTAAACAGGTTAAATGATCTGAATATAAAATTCAAAAAAGATGGAAATATATTTCTTGACGGTAAAGACATTTACGGTATAGATACTGAGACATTACGAAAAAGAGTTGGGATGGTTTTTGCGTTACCACTTCCCTTACCTTTAAGTGTTTTTGAAAATATTGCATATGGACCAAGAAGACATGGTACAAAAGATAGAAAGAAATTGGAAAATATAGTGGAGAAATCATTGTCTGCCTCATTTTTATGGGATGAAGTAAAAGATAGATTAGAAGAGCCCGCTATGAAATTATCGGGTGGCCAACAGCAAAGATTATGCCTTGCAAGAACTCTTGCTACAACTCCCGAGGTTATTCTATTTGATGAACCCTGCTCCGGATTAGACCCTATTTCAACTGCGAAAGTAGAAGAAACGATGATTGAGTTGAAAAAGGAATATACAATTATTTTGGTTACTAATAATACGAAACAGGCAGCAAGGGTTTCCGATAGAGTAGCGTTTTTTTTAATGGGGGAACTGATAGAGATAGATAAGACGGAAAAAATATTCACAAATCCAAAAGATAAAAGAACAAACGATTACATCTCGGGTAGGTTTGGATAACGATTGAATAATGATAGATTGTAGTATAGTCGGCAATAACTTGTAGTATAGGAATTTGAAAAAGCAGGAATTGTAGGGCAAACCTTTAGGTTTGCTTATTTGCATGGCTGAAGCCATGCCCTACAAGTCCTGCCCTACACACTGCCCTACAATTTTGTAGGGCAAACCTTTAGGTTTGCTTAACTTGTAGTCGTTGACCGTCATTCCGTGCTCTGACTGAGCCTGCCCCGTGCTACGACACGGTAAAATCCAGATGAATATTTTTATTAAGGAGAAGAGCCAATAATTTTATGATTAAAGAAGAAAAGTTTTACAAAGCACTGCAAGATGTTTTTATCGGTGCCAGAATTGAAGGCGAAGGTGGTTTTATCAATTTAATGAAGATAAAGTCCAACTACTATTCTCAAATTGAAAAACTACTCAAAGAAGATATAGAAAAAGCATTAGAAAAACATTTTGATTTCAGAAACGAACTTTTTGATAAACTACATTCTTTTTTCAGCCGTTATTTTACCGAGAGTGGGTCAATTTATTTCAACTCCACACCATTTCATAACAATATCTACGAAAAGGTTTATACGGATGAAAAGGATGTTATTCTCTTCTGGAAAACGCAGATGCTTTATTATGTCAAAACTGACAGGATTTTTAGAAGCATGCCTGTTGAGATTGACCTGCCTGCCGAAGCCTCGGCGCAGGCAGGCGGACTTAAATTTTACTTTGACGCTTCAAAGATGGAAAACAAAAAAGCAAACGAAAAACGCTCTCTTATTTTTGAAATGGATAAAGTGCGGGAAGATAGGACGATTGTTTTTGCGGTTGCTTATTCTGAAAGAGGTAGAATAACAAAGCAAGATGAGATATTAAAAGCATTGAAACAAAAAGGGATTACTATAAAAGAAGAACAATTAGAAAAAGCTTTTCGTGTATTTGAAAAGCAAAGTGAAGTAGATTTTTTCATCAATAAAAATGCCAGAGCATTTTTAGAAGAGCAGTTTAAATTGTGGAGTTATCAGTATTTTTGGGATGGGGCAAAAGAATGGGGAGCGAATAGAGTTAATGAATTGCAAATATTGAAACAGATTGCTTTCAAAATTATTGACTTTATTAGCCAGTTTGAAGATGAACTCGTAAAAATCTGGAATAAACCGAAGTTTGTGAGAAATTCAAATTATGTAATTACGCTTGACAGAATCCTCTCCGCCTGTCATTCCTGCGAAGGCAGGAATCCAGAATCTTTGGTTGAAAAAATATTCAAAGCAGAGGGAATAAAAGACCAAATCAAAGAATGGCAGGAACTGGGGATTGTTGATAAGAGTTTTAAGACAAAAGATGCCATTGAGGATAAAAAATTTGAGCACTTACCGATTGACACTAAATATTTCAAAGAATTGGAACTTGAGATTTTAGATTTGTTTGACGATTTGGATAATCAATTAGATGGTTGGCTAATAAAAAGCGAGAACTATCAGGCATTAAACACAATTTTGCCGAAGTTTAAAGAAAAAGTGCAGACAATATATATCGATCCGCCGTTTAATACAAATTCTTCTCCAATTATTTATATAAATAATTACAAGCATAGTTCTTGGTTATCGATGATGGAAAACAGATTTAGTATTTCAAAAGATTTTCTTAAACCTGATGGTATAAACATTACTGCTATTGACGATGTAGAGTTAAGGTATTTGATTGGTTTACAAGATGAAGTTTTTGAAAAAGAAAATTATATTACAACTATCGCATCTGAATGTAATCCTCAGGGCCGTGTTGCTAATAAAGTATCTCAAACCAGCGAATATCATATTGTTCATGCAAAAAATATTGATAATATTGATAAATTATCTATTAAGAAACTTGAATATAGAAAACCATCGCCGTTAAAAAGAACGGGGACGAATTCAAGAAGAGAAGAGAGACCAAACCGGTATTATCCAATTTTGCTAAAAAACAATAAAATATTCATGATTTCAAATGATGAATATTTAAAGATATATGATAAAAGAACAAAAAACTTTAACGATAAATTTGTTAGTGAATTAGAAACGAAATATATAAAAGAAGGATTTAAATTTATATTGCCAAAAGGTGAAAATGGCGAAAAATTTGTTTGGCAAAGAATATTTGATAGGGTTTTATCGGAGAAAGAAACCTATATTGTTAAGGACGAGAATATATATACTCCATCCTTTGAAATGGAGATACCAAAAACATTTTGGAAAAATCCTTTATACTCTAATCCAGAATATGGAAGCGAATATTTAACAAATATGCTTGGACATTCAGAGTTTGAAACACCAAAAAGTTATCATACAATAATGCAGTTTTTACTAATGGCTGGCGGGGAAGGAATATATTTAGATTATTTTGGTGGTTCAGGAACGACTGCTCAATCTGTAATTGAAATGAAAAAAAGTGATGATGAAAATGGAAATGACAAAAAATATTTAGTTATTGAAATGGGAGATCATTTTGATTCAGTCATATTACCAAGAATAAAAAAAATATGTGTGTCAAATAAGTGGAAAAATGGAAAACCGCTTGATTTTAATGGTGTGCCTCAAATTTTCAAATACTATGAACTTGAGCAGTATGAGGAAACGTTGGCAAATTGCAAATATCAAGATGGCGATTTGTTTAATAAAAAAAGTGAAAAGGCATATCAGGATTATGTCTTTATGAAAGACGAAAAGATGCTTTCTGCTTTAGAAATTGATTACAAAAACAACAAAGTAAAAGTAGATTTAACAAAACTTTACCCAAACATAGACATTGCCGAAACCTTGTCTAACCTTACTGGCAAGTGGATTAAAAAAATAAGTAGTGACGAAGTAGAATTTGCAGACGGAACAAAAATTAATACCAAAAACTTAGATTATAAAATAATTAAACCGTTAATTTGGTGGGAATAA
>JBDRIG010000005.1:0-9831 GCA_043816185.1 Elusimicrobiota bacterium
CGAGAGCCGATTTATCGGCTCGTGGCAATCTCTGTGTTGAAAATCGAGATTGCTTCGCTTCGCCCACAATGACGACAAGGTTACCCGGAATGACGGACTGAATCTAACGAAGTAGTGTTAGGGCTTATCGAGTATAACCCCTCATACTATTTGCTTTTTTTAACATAATTTCAGCTATTGGAGGAACGAAACATTTTACATTTTCTCCATATAAAGCAATTTCCTTAACAAGCGTTGAAGAAATATATGTCCACTTTTGGGCAGGCGTTAAAAATACTGTTTCTATTTCAGGATAAAGTTTTCTATTTGTTAATGCCATTTGAAACTCATATTCAAAATCACTTATTGCTCTTAAACCTCGTATAATTATTTTTGCCTTTTTTTTCTTCATAAAATTAACAAGCAATCCTTCAAACGACAAAACTTCAACATTTTTTTCTTTTATGGTGTCTTTTAAAATTTTTACTCTTTCCGATACAGAGAAAAGCAGTTTTTTATTTGGATTGGAAACAACTGCTACAATTAATTTGTGAAAAATTTTCGCCGATCTTGTGATAATATCAAGATGCCCATAAGTTGCGGGGTCGAAACTTCCCGGATATATTGCAATCTTTTTCTCATCAGAAATGTCTATTTGTGAGTTGTTTATAGATTTCATTTTATTTGACATAAATTTTTACCTCCGAGATAATTGGATAATATTTTTTTCACAACCTCTTTGTCATTATAAGAAATTTTTTTGCATCCTATAATTTGATAATTTTCATGCCCTTTTCCTGCTATTAGAAGTATACTATCTGGTGAACACAGTTCGATGGCTTTTTTTATTGCATCGGTTCTGTCTATTATAATTTCGTAATTTTTGCATTTTATTTTTTGCAAACCAGCCTCAATATCTAACGCTATAAGTTCAGGTTTTTCGGAACGAGGATTATCTGATGTTATAACTGTGTAGTCGGCCATTCTACCAGAAATCTCGCCCATTAAAGATCTTTTTGAACGATCGCGATCACCACCACAACCAAAAACCGTAATAATTTTTCTATGGCACTCGTCTGTAGCAGATGAAGTTGTTGTATGCCGTGCTGCCTGAATTAAATTGCCAAGCGCATCGGGAGTATGTGCATAATCAATTATTACTAAAAACGATTGGCCAACATTAACTGTTTCGAATCTACCAGGAACCGTCTCAACTTCTTTAATTCCCTGTGCAATTTTTTCCAAATCTACATTTTGTGAATATGCACAACCAATAGCGGCAAGTATATTATAAATATTGTGTCGACCTATAAGGCTTGTCTCTATGTTTACTTTTTTACCGTCAATATTTACATCAAATACCATTTTATTTTTTAACATTTTGATATTTGTTGCTTTTATATCTGCATCGGATTTTATTCCGTATGTCATTATTACGCCTTTGGCAATATGTGTTAATTCTCGACCAGCAGGATCATCAATGTTTATTATTGAATATTTTTTTTCTTTCTTTGATTCGGCTAAAAATTTTTCAAAAAGTAAAAATTTCGCCTTTTTATACTCATCCATAGTTTTATGATAATCTAAGTGATCTTGTGTAAGATTGGTAAAAATTGCAACATCCATATCACATCCAGAAATCCTGTTTTGTATAAGCCCGTGCGAGGAAACCTCCATAACAACACCTTTGGCACCAAGTTTTCTTATTTCCGAAAAAAGTTCATGCAAGTCAGTTGACTGCGGAGTTGTATTGGGTGCGGAAATTTTTAGGTTGCCAAAACGATAAAAAATTGTCCCTATAACACCTAATTTTACCTCTACATTTTCAAATATTTTTTCAATGATATAAGTAATGGTTGTTTTACCATTTGTACCTGTTACCGCAAAAACTTTCATTTTTTGGGACGGACAGTCATAAAAACGAGATGAAATTTTACCGAGCATCTCGGAGACATTATCTGCAAAAAGAAAGGTTGTATTATCGTATTTTAATGTTTTATCATCGGTAAGAATTGCAATTGCTCCACGTGAAATAGCATCTTTAATATAACTTTCCCCTTCTTCTTTTAGGCCATGTAAGGTGGCAAAAAGATAATTCCTTAATGCTTTTCGCGAATCATAAACAATACCTGTAATTTCACAATCCTTACCACCACACAATTCTATATTTAAATCATCTATTAGTTCAGAAATTTTCATATAGCCATCTCTCTTTTTGTCTTTGCCTGTCTATCCTATATTAAAACTCGCACCTTGTCAATTTATCACATTAAATTTGTCAAAAGGGACGGATTTATTTTTGTACAGATTTATTAGTCTGACAGATGTTTAAATATTCGAGTGTGCCCAATGAAATTTTTTTGAAAATTGGCACTGCAATTATTGATGCCCAATAGTTACTTTTCGGCTCATCTACGACAATTAAAATCGTTACCTTTGGTTTTTCAGACGGGAAAAATCCACCAAAAAGCGAAACATATTTTGAACTAGAATATCTTTTCAAATCCTTATCATATTTTTGAGCAGTGCCTGTTTTACCGGCAATCTTAATCCCATCGATTTTCGTTTGTACGCCAGTTCCATATTCAACAACAGATTCCATTATTTTTCTAACACTATTAGCGGTGACGGGTGAAATTACTTTTCTTATTTTTATTGGTTCAAGGGTTTGAATTTCTTCGTTATTACAAAAAATGGACTTTACTATTTTTGGTTCCATCAAAGTTCCACCATTGGCAATAGTTGAAAATAAATTTACAATTTGTATACAATTGGCGGACAACTCTTGCCCGAAAGAAATCACGCTACAAGATATGCTCGACCATTTATTTGGTGAATTTAGGCGTCCCGGATTTTCTCCTGCAAGTTCTATGCCAGTGGTTATCCCAAACCCAAAAGAACGTGCGTATTGCCACAAATCTTGTTTGCCTATAATCTTAGAAAGTTTTACAAAACCTATGTTTGATGAATATATAAAAATTTCTTGAAAAGATAATAACCCGTATTTTTCATGGTCGTTAATAACAACATCTGATGCCAATTTATAGGAACCATTTTCACAAAAAAACTTTTCATTTATAACCTCTGGATGTTTTTCCAAAGCAGCAGCAGCACTTACAATCTTAAAAACACTCCCTGGCTCAAATGCATCACTAATGGCTATATTTTTAAGTATTTTTTGATTATTTTTTTTATTTGGATTAAACGATGGGTATGTAGTCATCGCAAGAATTTCTCCTGTGTAAGGATTTTGAATTATGCAAGTTAGCGATTTAGCGTATGTTGTTTTGTATGCTTCTTTAAGAACGCTTTCGGCGATATATTGTAATCGAGCATCAATTGTAAGCACAATATATCTAACGTCGTCCTGCAAATCATTATCGAGAGATATTTCCCTTCCTTTACCATCTTTTATAACAATATGTTTTTTTGTCAAACCTGTAAGAAAATCATTAAATTGATATTCAATCCCCGACAAACCCTTGTTATCCACATCAACAATTCCAACCGCACAACCTGTTAATGAGTTTTCCGGATAAAAACGTAGTTGTTCTTTTTCAAAATAAACACCAGGGAAATTTTTTGATTTAATTTTCGATACTTCATCTAAAAGTAATTTTCTTTTTATTAAAACCGAAATTTTATTTTGATTTAGTTTTGATTGAATATCTTTGGGCGATAAATTTATATATTTTGAAAAAAGCTCTATATCCAAACCTTTCGCCTTTTTTATTTCAATGTAACACGACTCAACAACCATAGTTGTTGCAAGGGGTATCATATTTCTATCGTAAATATTCCCTCTTAATGTTTGAGATTTTTTTATTTTTTTAGATTGTCTGGAAGCCTTTTGAACAAAAAAAGTATGATTTACAATTTGTATCCAAAACAAACGTAAACCGATAATAAAAAATGTAAAAAAAATAAAGAAGCAAACTAATACGATTTTAGATTTTATAATTTTCATTGTGATACCATTGCGAGCGAAGCGAATGAAATGAGCGACGAAGCAATCTCGAACTTCAACATATAGATTGCCACGGGCTTCGCCCTCGCAATACCTCGTTGAGATTGCCACGAGCTGATTTATCGGCTATCGCAACGACCAAAAGTAGAGTATGACACGGTCTTATTGTAATTCTTTTATTACAACAACATCCGACGGTTTAGGCACTACCAATCCGAATTGTTGTGTGGCTATTTTTTCAAGATTACTCATTGCAGTTATATCCATTATTTTCATTGTAAGATATTTGTTTTCCATAGATAACAATGAAATCTTTGTGTTAATTTCGCTTATTCTATATCCTAACCTTCTTGATTCTATTTGCTGCCATGCATAAAAAGAACCAAGTAGCACTATTATAGCCGACCATTTAAAATACACGCTTGATGATTTTAGATTAGCTACACCGTGAATTTTATGAACTCTCATATTTTTTCTACAATCCTCATTTGTGCCGATCTTGACCGTGGATTTTTTAGTTTTTCTAATTGTTGTGGAAAAACTGGTTTCTTTTCTATTAATTTTACAAAATTGTTTTTTACTGCTTCTTTAAAAATATTTTTTAACAATCTATGCTCAATTGAGTGAAATGAAATTGTAATTATTCTTGCTGTTGATGAAACAAGATTTATTGCCAACAAAACCCCTTTTTCTATATTTTCCAATTCACCGTTAACAGCAATTCTTAATGCTTGAAATGCTTTTGTGGCAAAATGAATTTTTCGCTTATGATACCAATGCGGTGTTGCACATCTAATTATTTCAACAAGTTCTAATGTTGTTGATATTTTTTTTTGCATCCTGTGTATAGATATTGCTCTTGCAATTTTTGGTGCAAATTGTTCGTCGCCAAAATCCGAAAATATTTTTACTAATTCTTTTTCTTCGTATGTATTGACGATTTTATCCGCTGTTAAGGAATTGTTTTTATTATACCGCATATCAAGAGGCGCCTCGAAATTAAAACTGAACCCCCTACTATGATTGCCAATCTGTAAAGAAGAAAATCCGAAATCAAACAACACACCATCAATCTTCTTAATATTGTATTTTTTTACAACCGTTGGTAATTCTGCAAAATTGGAGCATATAAACTTCGCATTCTTAACTACCATGTCGTCAGACAGGCAGCAAGGTGAACCATCTGGCATACCCGTCTGGCAAGTTTCATCTACTCGACAGTCCGCTTCATATCGAGGCGAGCCACCAGACATATCTGTCTGACAAGATTCGCCTGCTACCCGACAACTCGTCTCGATATTAGGCGAGTTGTCTGGTTGAGCGGACGAGCAAACACCAAATTTTTCTATGAACAATTTTTCGGTTTCGTAATCCAAATCTAATACAAAAAGTTTTCCATCTGATGATAAATTTTTGATTATTTCAAGTGAATGCCCACCACTACCAAAAGTACAATCAATATATACTCCGTCTTTTTTTATATTCAAATATTTAATGGCTTCATTCAACATTACTGGAATATGTTCCATAATCTACACCGTCTAATTCATAAAAAGTTTTTTGATACGAGCACTTCCGCAATTTGAACAGCATTTAACGCCGCACCTTTTAATAAATTATCTGACACAACCCACAAAGCAAGTCCATTTTCCGACGATATATCTTCTCGGATACGACCAACAAACGTCATCTGTTCTCCGTCGGCAAAAATTGGCATTGGATATTTTTTTTGCGAGGGTTCATCGACAACAATTACTCCTTCAGCATTTTTAAGAATATCTTTTGCATCCTGTGGAGTAAGTTTTTCTTCCGTCTCAATCCAAACCGATTCCGAATGTCCGCGCATAACTGGTACACGAACGCATGTAGCAGAAATTTTTATAGCGTCGTCGCCAAGAATTTTCTGGGTTTCGTAAACCATTTTCATTTCTTCTTTAGTATATCCGTTTTCAAGAAAAACATCAATTTGAGGAATTACATTAAACGCAATTTGGTAAGGTAACTTTACGGCGGCTGGGGTTTTTTCTCCTTTCGCCCAGCATTTTGTCTGATTTTGAAATTCGTCAAGTGCCTTGCCTCCGGCACCGGAAACCGCCTGATAAGTGGAAACAATAATTCTTTTTATTTTAGCAGCGTCGTGGAGCGGTTTCAACACAACGACCATCTGTATGGTTGAACAATTTGGATTTGCTATGATTTTTTTCTCTTGTGAAAGTGCATTTATATTTACCTCAGGTACAACCAACGGAACATCTTTTTCCATTCTGAAACAAGAAGAATTATCGATAACAAAAATTCCATGCTGAGCAAATTTCGGCGCCCACTCTTTTGAAACAGCAGTACCTGCGGAAAAAAGGGCAAAATCAAGTCGGCAATCGGGAGCCGAAAACTGAAAGTCGGAAAGATTTTTCACAACAATCTCTCGATTTTTAAAGTTTAGTTTTTGACCTGCAGTTCTTGACGATGCAAGAAGCACAAGGTTTTCAACAGGAAAATCTCTTTTTTCAAGCATCTTAATCATTTCAATTCCAACAGCACCAGTCGCACCAACTACCGCAACATTATACTTTTTCATGTAGACACCCCGTGTAATTACACACTATTTTATTTATTTCCCAAAAATTTCATAATTAAAAACTTATCAATTTCTCTCACCAGTGGTGAGAGTTTTAGATTATCGTAATATGCTTGATAAAATTGTTCGTTCTCCAAATGTTCTGCGAAGAAAACCCATGTATTCCAGGAAATTCCTTTTGCAAATCTTTCGCTAATTTTTCTACAATGGATTTGCCCCAACTGTGTTCTGTTTGCTTTTCTACAACTTTTTTACCAATGTCCCAATAGATGCTAATCAATTCTTTATTGACTACTTTCAGAGCATCATACTGTGCTTTATAAATCCGCTCTTTGATTTCTTTTAGAAAATTATGATAACCTTCATTTCATGACATTTTATTATAACCATCCTTCTTTTTTATACCAATTATGCGTAATTTTTATTCCTTCTTCAAGTGAAACTTTCGACGCATAATCAAAATCAAACCTTGCTTTTGCTGACGAAAACAACCAACTTTTTTGTTTCATTTCATTTAATTTATCAAAAGAAATTAAAGCAGGTTTGTTTTTTAGCCGTGCAAAAATTTCTGAAAAAAATGCAGATATCCAAAAAATAAAATATGGAATTTTTATTATACTGGTTTTCGGATTCACGACTTTTTTTAGTATCTCGCACAAATCATTCCATGAAAAAACTTTATCATCACCTATAAAATATGTTTGTCCTTTTGCTTTTTCGGACAGGGCAGACAAAATTATTCCATCAACAATATCTGAAACATAACTTATATTTATAAACTTTTCGTCTGACGGTATCGGCAAAAAACCTTTTTTAGCATACTCAAAAAAAACAAAAATATCTTTATCCCGAGGTCCATAAATTGACGGTGGCCTTAAAATTGCTATTGGTAGTTTTTCTTTATATTTCTGAACTTCCAATTCACCTAAAAATTTAGAAAATCCATAATGAGAAACTGGGTTTGCAATTTTGTCCTCTGTTTTTTTCGCCTGCGGCGAGGTAATCTCGGTGTTAGCGTTAATGTCGAGATTGCCACGTCGTCCCGACTTTCGTCGGGCTTCCTCGCAATGGCAACCATGGTCGTCATTGCAACCCAGAGACAAACCTACTTGGACTCTTCCCTCTTGTGACGGCCCTGACGCCGCCTGCGACGAAATATAGACAAATCTTTTTACGCCAGGATTTTTTTCAAAAACTACATCCACAAGATTTTTTGTACCTCTAACATTTGTTAAATAAAGATCGTCTGAGTGAACCGCTCTAACAAGTCCCGCTAAATGAAAAACATAATCAATATCTGGGGTAATTGCCAACTCTAAAGATTTTTTATCGCAACAATCGCCACAAACAATTTCAATGTTCCGATTTTCAACTATGTTCGGAATAAGTCGTTTCAGTTTTTCTGAATTTCTGACGAGACATTTAATCGAAAAATCTTTTTTCAACAATGCCTCTACAAGATGACTTCCCAAAAAACCCGTGGAGCCTGTAATAAATGCTTTCATTTTTTATTCTCACTTTTCTAAAGGTTTAATTAATAATATTGCTCTTCCTGGCAGGATTTCTTTTAGAGGTGCAATCTTTTCAATAATCATTCCTTGTTTTAATTCAGCGTCTAACTTATTTCCAATTTGTAAAATTAAAGTTCCACAATTTTTAAGAAATGGTAGACATAGCTTTTCCGAGGTAGATATTTTGGCCACAGCTCTTGCGACAACAAAGTCATATTTATTTTTATATGTAGATATTTTAGATGTATTTTCTGCTCTATCGCAAATTATTTCCACTTTTATATCTAATTTTTTGCATAAATGTCTTAAAAATTCTGTTTTCTTTTTTGATGAGTCCAAAAGTGTCAAGGAGATTTCTGGCTGTGCTATTTTTATAGGTACTCCTGGCAAACCCGCACCTGTTCCAACATCCAAAATGGAAGCAGGGAGCAGGGAATAGAGGGTAGGAAGTAGAGAAACAATACTTAAAGAATCTAAAAAATGTTTTTCGATAATTTCCCCGTCTGTTGCGGGGCCTATTAAATTAAACCTTTCATTCCATTTTTTTAGTTCATCGAGATAAACCGAGAATTGTTCTATTTGATGATTACCAAGTTTTATACTTAGGAGTTTCAACCCCTGCAGAAAAATTTTATATATGTCTGGACTCATTTTCCACCTTCTATTATTTTGCATTTGTCATTTTACATAAAAACAATATTTTGTCAAACAAAAATCCTTGAATTATGTTTGCGATATTAACAAGACAAAATAATCTATTGGAGGATAAGTTTTTACATAATCCCGCTTTGCGGGACAGAACTTACACAAGATATTTGACATTACCGTCGATAAACAAAAAACTTGACAAAATAATTTTTTTATATACAATGAAATTGTTGTTAGCAGAATTGCTGTCGGGATTATTGTCCAAAGAGACTTTATCGGAGAAAATAGAGAAAGACTATTGATGATTTTTTCAATTGTCTTATAATGAAAATATGATACAACAAGCGGTTATTATTATCAAACCAGATGGGTTAAAAAAATCTTTAACAGGGAGTATTTTGTCTAAACTTTCTGAGTCAAAACTTGAAATTATAGGTGCAAAGGTTGTTGAACCCAATAGAGAACTTGTAGAAAATCATTATAGCCATATGAAAGACAAACCGTTTTTTGAGAGTATAGTTCAATATTTTTGTGGCAATATACATAAAATAAAAAGAGTACTTGTATTTTTATATTACGGTGAAGATGCAGTTAAAAAATTAAGAAAAATTGCTGGATCAACAAATCCTGAGGAAGCCGAGTCAACAACAATCCGCGGTGCATATGGAAGAATTACTACGAAGGGTGTTTATGAAAATGTTTTGCATGTTTCGGGTACCGTCGAGGAAGCCGAACGAGAAATAAAACTTTGGTTTCAACCATCTGAAATTGTCTACGATATTTATCCAACCAAAGAAATTACAATAGAAAAAATAAAAGTTAAGCGATGGGCGTAGTTGTTTATTTTTAAAAGCCTAGTCCACTATCATTACCTCAAAATTTTTTTTCTCATCTACCTCTACAATAAAATCCACTAAAAAACAAAAGTTCCTTGAAACAACGACGAAACCGCAAGGATTATGGTGAATTCAACCCCCAAGTGCAACACCCCCCCCCCCCCCGCATTTAGCGGAATTGAAAACCTCATTTGGGGTAGAGAATCCCAAACATTTTCTTGGTCTGTTGTTGAGACTGTGTCGCAATCCATCTTTTACCATCTAGTGTTGGATTGCAGTACCATATTTTACCATCAGTTGCTATCTTCTATAAAA
>JBDRIG010000006.1:0-7935 GCA_043816185.1 Elusimicrobiota bacterium
GTGCAACGAGCGAACCGCATATACTGTGTTAGGCGAGCCGAACGGAGCGATAGTGGGGTAAGAGTGCAACGTGCCTTGCGTATTTTTGAAAAATGGAAGAGGGGCTGGGGGTGAATTCCATTTTTCAAAACTCCTTATTAAACCTTTCCTCTTTTTGCTCTATTTTGATGAATTTGCTTGTGTTTAGCTTTTGAAACTACTCTTGTATTCTTTGGCGTAGTTTTTCCGCCTTCTGCAACTGGTTTTACATGATGCAATTCTTTTCCTTTTGGTAATTTTCCATTATCGTATCCTTTTTGCTTGAGAACTTTCTCAACTTTTTTAGGATCACGCTCTTTTTTGATTGCGGTTTTAGAAACTGTACTTTTTTTCATAATATTTTTTGATTAAATTATAAACTTGAAGAATAAGGTAACGATTTAATAAAATTTTCCATAAATTCCCAATCTGGTAAATTATTCTTTGTTGGGATTAATAGCTCAGTTTCTCCCAATCTGTCTTTACTAAGAACTCTACCATATCCATATCTATATCTTTCCATGTCAAGCAAGGAGCAAAAGAATAGAAAAATATATTTATTAAAATTGTTTTTATATTGTTTAATTGGAACTAGAGCTTTAACACGAGTAAAACAAGCACCTTTTTCCGGTTGATAAAATGCCTTGCCGCCTTCTCCAATAGAAACTACGGAAATAAAATTTTCAAAGATTTTATTTTCATCAGTAAATTCTATTTTTTCTTTTATTCCGTTATTTGTTGTTTGATTTTCTACTGAATTGACAATCTCACCATTCCAATGTTTTGATTCATCTGCTTTTGGTTTATCGCCGCCCGAATAAACCTTGAAAAAATCTTTAACTTTATACCTCTGCCAATTCTGAAAATTTATATCTATTTCTTTTTCCACCAAAGGATTATTGGAAATATTTTTTAATAGATCATTATTAAACAAATAAATGCAATGTTCTTTTAAATTTTGAATAAAATTATTAGTATTTATTTTTGTAAAATCTGTAATTAAGTATGCTTCTGGGCACCATTCTTCATTTGCAGTTACTTCTGTGTTAATACTTAAATCAGGAGTGTTGGCTTTATTTAAATATGCTTTTAGCCACTCATTTTTTATATCTTTCCATTGACCGTTAATTTCAATTCTTCCTTTTCTTCTTTTCTCAAATCCATCATTTTTAAAATATCCAAAAAATGTTTTTTTGCCTTGAAAATGTGGCTTATGAGCAGTGAAAACCATAACACAAGTAACCGTACCAACATCAGAGTCAATAAATAAATCATTAGGCATTGATAATACTGCCTCTAAAGTATGTTTTTTTAATAATTCCTTTTTAATTTCGTATGTTTTTCCTTTCATCGCTAGAGCACTACTCATTGGCACAATGGCAACACAAGTTCCGCCGTCGACTAAACATTCTAAATTATTTAAAATAAATTCTAATTCGTCCGTGTCTGTTTTTTTATTTGATTTGTAAGGGGGGTTTAAAAAACCGACTGTTGGTTTTTTTATTTTTACTTCTTCAATAACATCTTCGTCAAAACAACTACTGTTTATGATATTTGTTTTTCCGTCTTGGTGAATATACATATTTGAAACCGTCAAAGCGAAAATATGCGATTGATATTCTGTGCCGATAAGTTGTTTTAATTTTATTTCTTTTATTTTTGATTCATCACCTTTTGCATCTGCAATCATTCTTTTCATCGCACTAATCAAAAAACCGCCTGTGCCAGCACAATTATCATAAGCAATTGAATTTTTATTGACTTGTGCTAAATCGGCAAAAAGTTCTGTAATATGCGGAGGAGTTAGAACAATTCCCAACCCCTTATCACTATTTGCGTATCTTAAAAATTCAATATAAAGCTGTCCTAAAACATCAAAATATCTGTGGGTTTTGATAAAAGTATTTATATTTTCGTCAATCTCATCAATAATTTCTTTTAGAACATTTTCTTTTTTTGATAAAGAAGTATCTGTTTTTATAAAATTAAACTGCGTATTTAGATTTTCTAATTTTTTACCTGTGATATTCGCACTTTCCAATTCATCAGAAACGGTTTGAATAAGAGAAACTGCAAGATTTTCAGGTTTTTTATGCGAAGCATATGACCTCTTGAAAGCTGCATTTTCTAAAGCAATTAAAATTGAACTAATAAGCAAACTTCTTTGACTTTCAAGAATTTTATAAGTATGTAGTTTTTCGTTAAGCTGTTTTGTAAAATCCAAAAGCGAATTATAATCTTGCCTAAATTTTTCTGGACTTTTCAAATATCCGTTCAAATAATCATCAACGGATAAAAATTTATCTCCGAAAATTGGAGTCGCTTTTTTCTCATCTCTCAAATGCAAAAAGTGAGAAACTTTTAATGATTGTTTTGTTTCTCCGCTAACTGCGATTGCTAAAACATCAAAACCTTTGGATAAATATGAAGCATAAAGCAAAGCCCCATCAACAGAAAAATCCGCATATTTATCACGATCTTTGCTTTCGTGTTTGGTTACATCTGCTTTACATTCAATAACAATCAGTAAATCAGGGTTGGTTTTGTAGCTGATTATAAATTCAGGATAACCTTTTCCACCGCCTTTTTTTGAGGCGGATTTTAACAATTTATCAATTTTTGGATTATCCGAGCGTTGCTCTTCAATATCAATAGAATCCAAAAACTTGGAAAAGTGTTCTCTCGTGATTATCTCGGTTTTTCTTTCGTTTGCCATATTACCTCTTTAAATAAGTAAAACTATTATTAGTATATAAAATTTTTTCTTTTTTTCCAATTAAAATTCGTTTTCGGAGCGATAGTGGAGAAAACACCTTTTACCCCCCCCTCTTTAAAAATTAAAAAAATCAAATTCCTTACTTCTTAAAGCCCACCAAAAACATTTTAAAAACAACTTTTTCAAAATATGTCGCCTAACTCGTTTCTATATGAATTGAATATATAATATCGACCTTTTGTTGCATATTATACGAACTCAATATATAGTTGTATTTGTTATCAGTTTGATCGTTGACTTGGGATTGTAAGGTGCGTTTCCAACTCGAGCATCTTGTAATACTATACCGAGTTCTGCTAAATCAAGTGCATCTACAAATACATCATATGCTCGTACTGTGTCGCAATGAGACTGTGTCGCAATGAGCTAAAAAGTTGCATTTTTATAGAAGATAGCAACTGATGGTAAAATATGGCACTGTAATTCAACACTAGATGGTAAAAGATGGATTGTGACACAGTCTGAATGACAATCGACAGAGATTGCCGCGGGCTTATGATTGTAATTTTGTGCCGATTACAACCACTTCACGTCTGGATGACAATCGACGGAGATTGCCGCGAGCTTCGCACTCATAAGCAACGGGCGACAAGTGGCGTATGTTTTCCCGCTCCCCTGCTACTTCCCTATCTTTCTATCTACTCTCCCAATCTTCATTTTTATACACTACTCTTTTTCACTATCGTCTTCTTTCGCAGCGTATGCGATTGAAGCAAGTTTATCGCCGTCTTCAAGACGAATAAGACGAACGCCTTGTGTATTCCTGCCTATCACGGAAATGCCTTTGGCCGCCATTCTTATCATAATGCCTTTTTCAGTCATTAACATTATATCACTGTCGTCTTTTATATTTTTTATACCGAGCACATAACCATTTCTATCGGTTGTTTTTATGTTGATAACGCCCTTACCGCCTCGGGATTGTAGGCGATAATCTTCTATATTTGTCCTTTTCCCATAGCCATTGACTGTTGCAATTAGCACGGTATCATTAGCAGAAACTGCTTCCATCCCAACAACATTATCGTCTTTGTTGAGACGAATTCCGCGTACACCTTTTCCACTACGCCCAATACTTCTTATATCCTCTTCCCTAAACCTGATAGCCATCCCATTTTTTGTAGCGATGATAATTTCGCTTTTCCCATCGGTGTGCTTGACATCAATTAAAGAGTCTCCATCTTCAAGATTAATAGCAATAATACCTGCCTTTCTAATGTTTGAATATTTAGAAAGTTCAGTTTTTTTGATTGTCCCATTTCGTGTTGCCATCAAGAGATATTCCGCCGTGGCAGACTTTTCTTTAAACGACCTTATTGGAATTGCTGCTGTTATTTTTTCATCTGCTGACGAAAATTGGACAAGATTTATTATCGCTTTACCTTTTGATGTTCGTTGTGCCTCAGGAATTTCATAGACACGAAGCCAGTAAACACGACCCTTATTTGTGAAAAGAAGCATATAGGAGTGTGTAGATGTAACAAAAAGGTTTTCTACGAAATCCTCTTCGCGGGTTGTCATACCTGTTATGCCTCTTCCACCGCGACCTTGTGATTTATAGGTTGTTGTTGGCATTCTTTTTACATAACCGGTGTGTGAAATAGTTACAACAACATCTTCTTCTTGAATTAAATCGTCAATCTCTAAATCAACTGCATTGGCAACAATTTTCGTCCTTCTTTCGTCGCCATATTTTTCCTTAATATCTTCTAATTCGGTTTTAATAATTGTTAGAATTTTTTTGGGATCAGATAAAATTGATTTCAGTTTTTCAATCGTCTTTATTAGTTCCAGATATTCGTCGTCGATTTTTTTTCTTTCAAGCCCAGTAAGTTGCGATAATTTCATATCTAAAATTGCCTGCGCCTGAATTTTTGACAGTTCAAATTCTTCTATTAGTCGAGTTCTTGCTACATCAACATCTTTTGATTCTCTAATAAGTTTTATGATTTCATTGAGATGGTCGATCGCTATTTTTAATCCCTCTAAAATGTGAGCACGGGCTTCTGCTTTTGCAAGTTCAAATTTTATCCGACGAACAACAATAATCTTGCGATGCTCAATATAATGAACGAGCATCTCTTTAATGTTGAGAATGCGAGGGCGATTATTAACAAGGGCAAGCATAATAACGCCAAAAGATGACTCCAACTGTGTATGCTTAAATAATTGATTCAATACAATCTGCGGATTACCATCTCGTTTTACCTCTATAACAAGTCTCATGCCATCGCGATCAGACTCGTCGCGGATATCGGAAATATCCTCAATTTTTTTATTTTTCACGAGATCGACTATGTTTTCAATAAGGACTGATTTGTTGACCTGATATGGGAGTTCGTTGACGATAATTGCTGTTTTCCAACTTTTTATATCTTCGATTTCCGTCTTTGCTCTTATTCTTATTGAGCCACGCCCTGTCGCAAAATAGTCTTTTATTCCCTGTCTGCCAAAAATAATCCCAGCAGTTGGAAAATCGGGCCCTTTTATTATTTTCGAAATCTCCACAATACCTATTTCAGGATCTGCGATAACTGCGGATATGCTGTCACAAATTTCAACGAGATTGTGCGGGGGAATATTTGTTGCCATACCGACGGCAATACCTGAAGAACCATTTAATAAAAGATTGGGTAGTTTCGCAGGAAGAACGAGTGGCTCAGTCATAGAACTGTCATAGTTTGGTCCGAAATCAACTGTGTTTTTATCGAGATCGCCAAGCACATCTTCTGAAATTTGCTCTAATCGAACTTCTGTGTACCTCATTGCAGCTGGTGGATCCCCGTCTACAGATCCAAAATTTCCTTGCCCCTCAACGAGAGGATAGCGAAGCGAAAAATCTTGTGCCATTCTAACCATCGCATCATAGACAGACATATCGCCGTGTGGATGATATTTTCCAAGACAGTCGCCAACGACGCGGGCGGACTTTTTATAAGCAGTGTTATGCTTCAATCCCATTTCTTTCATCGTGAAAAGAATCCGACGGTGAACGGGTTTTAGGCCATCACGAATATCTGGAAGTGCACGCCCTACGATTACAGACATAGCATAATCTATATAGGATATGCGCATTTCGTCTTCAATATTACGAGGGGAAATGTGCTTCTGCTCCTCCTCAGTTAATTGCACGGGTTTTGTTGGCGGTGGTATAGAGGGAGGTGATGTCTCTGTAGAATCTGGAGATATTTCCTTCGGCTCTTCGTCTTGTTGTTCAATTTTTTTTTTATCTTGCATAATTTCCTTTTCCTTTTCGTCTTTAATTTTTTTGGTATTTCTCCTGGTATAAACTAAGTTCCTTTTGTGTATTTATTGTCTTTTATAATATTCCTTTCAAGTAGTCGCTGTTTTTCCTGTTCTATTTCCTTTTTCAAAATATTAGGATCCGGCAGTTGTAATTTATATTTTGAGGTAAATATTTTATTACTAATTCCAGCAAGAGGTGAATTCAACCACCAAGTGCAACACCCCAGCATTTAGTGGAATTGAAAACCTCATTTGGGGGTAGAGAACCACAAGCATTTTCTTGGTCTGTTGTTGAGGCTGTGCCATAATCCATCTTTTACCATCTAGTGTTGAATTGCAGTACCATATTTTACCATCAGTTGCTATCTTCTATAAAAATGCAATTTTTAGCTCATTGTGACACAGTCTGTTTGCGATTCCTGCATAGTGAATAAAAGTTAGTATAATAAAGTAAACTATCATCAATGCAAACCCAAATGGTACTCCTATTTTTGCCCACTCTTTACTTTTTATTTTTAATTTATTGGCTACAATTATATTAGGAATATTGCCTGGTATCAAAAATCCACCTGCTATAATTATGCCCAAAATTGCATACTTGATTTGAATTAAACTTAAAGCAGGTCCAATTTCTGCCGCAGCCATAGTTGCATTATCTAAAATAGCAGATAAAATATTAGCCCAATATAAGACATATGGGGGAGTTTTTGAAATATACATCTCGACTAAAGGTTTAAAACCAGTTCCGAGAAGAATTAACGCTACGATGAATAAATATATTTTTAAGGTTCTGATTATTATATCTTTAAAATTTTCTGCTCTCTTTTCTTTAAACCCATATCTCACACCTTGGCCTTTTTTTACAAATTTTGCGGCTACAAGTCCAGTCATAATTATTCCAGGGATTATATAAATCCCAAGAAGTTTAAATAAAAACCAAAAATCTACAAAACAAGGCTTTCCTTTTAATTTTGCAACGACTATGGTTGAAAATGGCTCTCCAATAGGGGTTAATGCGGCGCCTAACCCTATAGAGAAACAAGTTAAAACAATAATTTTTATCTCTATTTTTTTATCCAATTTTAAATTACTAATAATTTCAACTAAGATTAATGCAGCTACTACTGCAGTAATGATGCCTGAAAACACCCCTAAGACCACCACAAGCAAAAACACAAAAAGCTTTAACCCCAATTTTTCAACTATCCTGTTTAAGTTTTTATCGAGGGACTTTTGTGTTAACTCGAATAAAATACCAGCTAAAAAAACAACTAACGTTATTTTTATTGGTTCTATTAAACATTCGCGAATTAAATGCAAATTCCACTGATAAGTTATGCTTACGGCGATTAATCCAATAACAAACAGAAAAAGTTCGAGTTCCTCTTCCATTTTTTTCAATAAGAAAGGTAAAACAAATATAAAAATAAGAATGATGATAAGTCCTGCGATCATTTGACCAACTTCCTGTTTTTACTCTAAACCCGTTAAAATCTTGGTTCCCTATTTAATCTTCCATCGGTAACTTCAACAATTAGTGATTTGATTTATCTTCAAAAATTTTATACAATATCTCTGACGATAAAACATATAAAATCAAAGAAGATACTGGCGATGGGAAACAACATTCTTTAAACAAAATTTGAATTCTGAAACTTGGCGATGTTTTTTTGGACGAAGTTCGAACATTTTTTGAGCAAACCCCCAACTAAGAGGTGAATTCAACCACCAAGTGCAACACCCCAGCATTTAGTGGAATTGAAAACCTCATTTGGGGTAGAGAATCCCAAACATTTTCTTGGTCTGTTGTTGAGACTGTGTCGCAATCCATCTTTTACCATCTAGTGTTGGATTGCAGTACCATATTTTACCATCAGTTGCTATCTTCTATAAAA
>JBDRIG010000007.1:0-24196 GCA_043816185.1 Elusimicrobiota bacterium
TGGCAGTGCAAATTTTAGTGCTTCTGCTTCGTCTATGGCAACGCAAGTGCAGTTTTATGTGGACAATGTGCTGAAAAATACAGATTATGGTTCACCATACAGTTGGTCTTGGAATACAACCACATATTTAAATGGCACACACACACTCAAAGTGATAGCGGTTGATAGCTCAAGTCAAACGGCAACAGACCAGATTTCGGTTACGGTTTTAAATAGCAGTGGTACGGTTGATAATAGTAGTGGTACGATTGACAATCTGCCGACGGTGGCTATTTTAACGCCTGCTAATGGCGCTACGGGTTCTGGTAATATATATATTGCTGCCACTGCTTCTGATGATATTGGAATAATTCAAGTTGCGATATATATTGACGATGTACTGAAAAAGACATATTATGGTCTTAACATCACAAGTGCACCATATAGTTATTCTTGGAATACAACGGCATATTCAAATGCAGCACACACACTCAAAGTGATAGCGGTTGATAGTTCAAGTCAAACGGCAACAGCACAAATAAATGTAACGGTTTCCAACAACTACACAATCATAAGTTCAACGCCAACAGATATTGGAATTAGTGCAGAAATTAGTCCAACTAAAACCGTTATTAATCCTGAAAAAGGGCAGGAGACAAAAATTAATTTTGAGGTAGGAGGAACAACCACCACCACTCAATCGGGTGGGATAGTTCATGTTACAATAGCAATATACAATGCAAGAGGCGAACTTGTTAAAACGCTTATTGACCAAGATATGCCTGTTGGTGGGTATCAAGCGATGTGGAATGGTAGAAATTTTGAAGAAGATATTGTAGCAAGTGGTGTCTATATAGTTAGATTAAGAGCGGGGAATTCTTCGGCAAGTAAAAAAATTGTGGTTATTAAATAGGGAGGAAAAAAAAGGGACGGAGGAAAATTAGTATTACTTTCC
Source organism: Elusimicrobiota bacterium (assembly GCA_043816185.1). Lineage (GTDB taxonomy): Bacteria > Elusimicrobiota > UBA8919 > UBA8919 > UBA8919 > JAZDKR01. The sequence continues at coordinate 935 of JBDRIG010000007.1, forward strand.
TCTGTCCCCTTTTTTGTTAATCTTATGAAAAGGTTTTTGCTGATTATTTTTTTTGTTGGGTTTTACTCAAATGTCTTTGCTTCAAGCATAAGTGGAGGAACGCTACTGAAACAATTTGTTGGTGGCCGTGCCTCATCAATGGGTGAGGCATTCGTAGCAATATCCGACGACCTGTACGGACTTCATTACAATCCAGCAGGAATGGTTAATTTGAAACGGGATTTTACTGCCACATATTTTCAGGAGCCAGATATTGGTTTTAATTATGGATTGTTTGGTTATGGGCAGAGTTTTAAGAAATTAGGTGTACTTGCTGGCAGTGTGTATATGTACGATGCAGGAACAATTGATTGGGAAGATGAAAACGGGAATGCATCAAAATTAAATGTCCAGCGAGATTATCTTTTTACTTTTGGATATTCAAAAGAAATTTTAGAGGACTTTTCAGTAGGAATTAATACTAAACTTTTTTCTTCCACAATAATAGAAAAATATCACGCTACGGCATATGGAATGGATATAGGGGGATTTTATAGTACTCCCATAAATGGACTAACTACTGGAATAGTTATGCAGAATATAGGTACTCCAATCAAATATATAAAAAAAGCAGACCCGATGCCTACAACTTTCCGAGCGGGTATAGCATATCGACTAAGTATGCCAAGAAAAAGTAAATTAACGGTTGACTTAGATGTTGTAAAGCCAAACGATAGTGATACTAAAGAAAATGTTGGTTTTGATTACTGGGTAAATGATTTATTGAGTGTAAGAGGTGGATATAAATTTGGTTACGATTTAGAAAGTTATAGTTTGGGTTTTGGAATAAAATTGTCTGCAATTCAAATTGATTATGGTATTGTATCACGAAAAGATTTAGGTTTTCTTCATGTTGTTTCGGTAAGTTTAGGGGAGCCGATAAAAAAAGATAGAAAAAAAACTTCATCTGCTGATGTTACAACAGCTGCATTAGAATATGTTGATATTGTAGTGCCTCCACCAGAAAAAACACGAAAAGAAAAAATAAAATTTTTGCTTGATAATGTTGACGATTTATGTAAAAAAGGATTGTATTTGGATGCATTAAAAAAAGTTAACGAATTGCTTGAGATGGATTCTACCGATAGCAACTGGCAAAAGTTAGAAATACAACTTAAAAAAATTGCTGAAATTATTCCATTTGATATAGAAAGTGGTAAGGTTCATGATTTAGTTAGGAAAAGTATTTCTGCATATTTAGGCAAAGAACAAGATGGGCGAATTGCTGTGTTAGCAATTTGTTATGCTTGGCAAACAGAACCAGAAAACAAAATTGTAATAGAAGTATTACAATTTATGAAACGAGAATATCCGAGTATGGCAAAAGAAGAAATGGCAACAGAAAAGGAAACGATTGTTGACCAAAAACTTGATTGGGCACTTGATTACACACACAATGGTGAACATAGGAAGGCAATCGCGGAATGTGAAGATATATTGGTGTTGGAGCCCGACAATGATTTAGCATTCAAAATGGCTGGTTCGGCATATTTTGCTTTGGGAAACAAGACCATGGCACGAAAAATGTGGCAACGAGCCAGAAGAGTAAATCCAAAAGACCCCGAAATAAATGGGCTTTTACGAGAAGTAAAGTAGTGCGATTTTATAACGAACAAGTTCAATGTGTTAGTGCAACACCGTGTCTATTTTTTTGCTCACAGTACACTTGCCTTCAAGAACAGCACCTTCCTGAATAGAGAGCGTTTGTGCTTCTATATTGCCTACAACCCTGGCAGTTGAAAAAAGTTCAAGTGTATTTAAGACAGTAACATTACCAGAGACCTCGCCACCAACTGCAACATCTTCAGCGTTCAGATTGCCTCCAACCTTTCCAGTTTTTCCAACGATAACTCCGGTGGCTTTCAATATGTGCCCGAGAATTTCACCGTCCACACGAATGGTTCCATCGGATGTGATATCGCCTTCCACTTTAGTACCTTTTGCGATGATGGTTTCAATTTTTCCGATTGTTTCTTTTTTCCCGAACATTTTTACCTCCGGATAGAGTTTATAGAGTTATTGGGTTGTAGAGTTGTCCGTGGTTTTAACTCAACAAACTCAACAAACCCAATAACCCTACATCGCTTTTATTTTAATATTGCTTCTGTTAGATATTTTTCCGGATTTTGTGCACGACCATTTTTCCATATTTCATAGTGAATATGAGGAGCTGTTGCACAACCAGTAGAACCGACGAGCCCAATTGTCTGACCTCTTTTAACTTTCTGCCCATGTTTTACAAGAATCTTTGAGCAATGTCCATATCTCGTAATAAAACCACATCCGTGCTCAACAACAATAAGTTTCCCGTAGCCCGGCTGCCAATCGGCAAGTTTTACCTCACCGTCGGCGGGAGATTTTATAGGGTCGCCTCTGTCCGCGGCAATATCAATAGCAAGATGCATTTCTTTATATCCATTTATCGGGTGAATACGGGGACCGAAATTGCAGGTTATTCTTCCATAACAGGGCCATCGGCTTGGTGTTGCCAACCATCTCGATTTTTCAGATTTTATGAACTCGCTTGAGTTGTCAAAACTTTTTTTGAGTTCCTGCGTTTCTGCCGTGAGGGCAAATAGATGCTGATTGAACTCTTGCGGAGTGATTGAAGGTTTTTTTTCAGATAGATATTTTGTGATTCTCTCAAGTTCGCCGACGGTAGGCCCACCTGACAGAATAATCGCTTTTTTGCTTTTAAGCCCGAGCATTTTTCTTATTTCCCTGTCAATCTCTCTCAAATTGTCAGCCATCTGTCTTGTCTGAAGCATTTCTTTTGCAAAATATTCCGTCTCTTTTATGAGAATCTTGTTTTCCGTTTTCATCGCCCAGTAGTCAATCTGTTTGTGAATAATAACTCCAGCCCAAACCACAATCCCCAAAAAAATAAAAAACAGCGAGGCAAGAAACTCTTTTGAAACATCAAAAGTAATCGTCTTTGATGCTGAATGTGGCACTATCATCACCGTCAGCATTTTGTGTCTTGTTTTTTTTATTCTCATAAAATCCTCCGATAAAAGATAAATCGCTATCCATTACAAGTATAAAAAAAAATTTCTGTTTTGTCAAGAATTTTTGTTGATTTTTGTAAAGAAAACTGATAAAATACAATATCATGGAAATTTCTAAAATTTACGAACCGAAAGAAGTAGAAGCAAAATGGCTGAAAGAATGGGAAGAAAAAAAACTTTTTCATTCAGAGATAGATAGCCAAAAAATTCCATTTACTGTTGTCATTCCGCCACCGAATGTTACTGGCTCACTTCACATCGGACACGCCTTAAACAATCTTTTGCAGGATATAATTATTCGTTTCAAAAGAATGAATGGTTTTAATGCTTGCTGGGTACCCGGTACTGATCACGGTGGAATCGCCACTCAAAATGTTATTGAAAAGGAATTAAAAAAGAACGGCAAAAAACGAGATGATTTTACAAGAGAAGAATTCACAAAAATTATGGTGGATTGGGCGCAAAAAACCAGCAGCACAATTTTAAGTCAATTAAAAAAAATGGGATGCTCGTGCGACTGGGATAAAACCGCATTTACGATGGACGAAAAGCGGGCAAAAGCAGTTAATTATGCATTCATCAAACTTTATGAAAAAGGACTAATTTATAGAGACACCAGATTTGTTGATTGGTGTCCAAGATGCGAAACGGCATTAAACGAAAGTGAGGTTGAGCAGGAAGATGAAAAAGGCAAACTTTGGTATATTAAATATCCGATAGAAGTGGGATGTAGCGGTGAGATTGCTATCCCATCTTTCTTACACGATTTTATCACTGTCGCTACAACCCGCCCTGAAACAATGCTTGGCGACACTGCTGTCGCCGTAAATCCAAACGACGAAAGATATAAAGATCTTATAGGCAAAAATGTCATACTGCCATTAGTCAATCGCATAATTCCGATAATTGCTGACGAAACGGTTGATATGAAATTCGGAACCGGAGCAGTAAAGATTACGCCTTCACACGACCTCAACGACGACGCTATGGCAAAAAGGCATAATCTCATCTACATAGGTGTAATTGACAAAAAAGCAAAAATCACATCAAATATAATGCTTGATTTAAAAAAGGAGTTGATAAAAGATAGTGAGGTCGCAGACATAGTTGGAAAAGACAGAGACGAAGCAAGAAAAATTCTAATAGAGCGATTAGAAGAAAAACAATTTTTAGAAAAAGAAGAAAATTACACGGGTCCCAAAAAAAGATGTTATCGTTGTAATACAATTGTTGAATCGTTTAATTCCGAGCAATGGTTTCTGAAAATGTCAGATATGGCAAAGAGGGCAATAGATGCTGCGAAAAATGGGGAAACAAAATTTTTTCCAGATAAGTGGCTGAAACCATATCTTTTGTGGCTTGAAAACTTAAAGGACTGGTGCATTTCTCGTCAGATATGGTGGGGGCATCGGATACCGTTATGGTACTGTTCACGAGCGAAGTCATTGCTCGTTGTTGTAGCGGCGGATGTAAATCCGCTGTCATTGCGAGAGCAAATCCCGAAGCAATCTTGTTGTTGTAGCGGCGGATGTAAATCCGCTGTCATTGCGAGAGCAAATCCCGAAGCAATCTCATTTTGTTCACCAATACCTTCTGTAGAAAAACCGGAAAAATGTCCAAATTGTGGTGATACTAATTTAACACAGGATTCAGATGTATTGGATACTTGGTTTTCGTCGGCACTTTGGCCAATGTCCGTTTTCGGCTGGGCATGTACAGACGAGAAAGTTCGGAGTAGTGGCAAGGTTCCCATGTCTGACAGTCCCGATACATCGGGGCAACTACCAACTGATTTATCTTACTATTATCCAACAAATGTTTTAGTTACAGGGCATGAAATACTTTATCTATGGGTTGCGCGAATGATAATGATTGGGCTGGAGTTTGAAAATCAAGTGCCTTACAGTGATGTTTATATTCACGGAATTGTCAGAGATTCGCACGGCAAAAAGATGTCAAAATCGCTTGGGAATGTAATTGATCCTCTGACAATTATGGAAAAATACGGAACCGACGCTTTAAGGTTTGCTCTTGCATACCAAGGAATACCCGGCAGAGACATGCAAATTGCCGACGAAAATTTTGTAATGGCAAGAAATTTTACAAACAAACTTTGGAATGTTTCAAGATTTGTTCTGATGAATATTGGTAACGGTTTAGAGTTTAGAGAACTTAGTTTAGAGAAAAATCAAGTAGTTATCTCTCAACTCTCAACTCTCAACTCTCAACTTGAATTAACCGATAAATGGATTTTATCAGAATTAAACCTAACAATAAAAAATGTTACGCAGGCAATAGAAAATTATAATTCAGCGGAGGCATCACGGCTTTTGTACGAATTTATCTGGTCAAAATATTGCGATTGGTATGTTGAGTTTTCAAAAATTCGGTTATACGGAACTGACGAAAAATCAAAATTAGTAACGCAAAAGGTTCATTCCGAAGTTATTGAAAACATATTAAAGCTTCTCCATCCGATAATGCCATTTATCACGGAGGAGATTTTTCAGAGTTTGCCAGGACAGAAAAAAAACATTATGGTTTCCGATTATCCGAAACTTGACGAAACAAAAATAAACGAAATCGCAGAAAGAGAAATTCAAAAAGTGATAGATATAATCACTGCTATACGAAACATCCGTTCCGTTATGAATGTAAAATTATCAGACACTGTGGATATTGTAATAAAAATATCTTCAGAAGAAACAGAAAAAATTATTTCTGAAAACAGACAATACATAAACTCACTCGCAAAAGTAAAAGATATAGCGTTTGTAAAAGGAGTCCATTCGGAACAAAAACCCGAACTATCAGTATCAGCGATTGTAGGAGATGTAGAAATTTTTATTATACTTTCAGGGAAAATTGACATTGAATTAGAAAAAAAACGGCTTGGGGCACAGATACTAAAAATGGAGCAGGAACTGAAAATATACGAAACCAAATTGTCTAATAAAAATTTTGTAGAAAAAGCGGATCAGAAAGTAGTGGAGGAGATTAAATACAAATATCATGAAGCGAAGGAAAAGAAAAACAAAATCGAGATAATTCTCAAAAATCTTGGAGGTTGAAAAAAAATTGTCAAAAAAAATTAATATTGTTCTTGCGACTCAAAATAAAGATAAAATCAAAGAAATTGAAAAGATTCTTGGCAATCAATTTACAATCATCAAATTAAAAAAATTTCCAGACATAACTGAAGACGGAGAAACACTTAAAGAAAACGCTATAAAAAAAGCAAAAGCAATTTTCGAAATTACAAAAATAACGACACTTGCCGACGATAGTGGATTGGAAGTTAAAGCACTTAAAGGAAAACCCGGTGTCCGTTCGGCAAGGTTTGCCGGAGAAAACTGTAGTTATGCCGATAACAATAAAAAACTTCTTAAACTCTTGAAAAATGTTCCATACAAAAAACGAAAAGCAAAATTCAGGACGGTCGTTGCCATAATTTTTCCTAATGGCAGAATAAAAACAACTGAAGGTTCTGTTTCCGGCTACATCACGGTAGAAACGAAAGGCAAAAACGGTTTTGGTTACGATCCCATTTTTTATTATCCAAAATTAAAAAAAACTTTTTCTCAACTTACAACGGCACAGAAAAACGAGATAAGTCATAGGGCAATTGCCTTCAAAAAAGCAAAAAAAATAATATAGATGAAGTAGGATAGGGGTCATCTAAAATGCTTCAGAGAAAAAATGTTCGTGTAACAATTTTAATACTTGCAGAGGTCTATGAACCGACGACCAACGAACTGATAGCAAAAGGAAGATTCATTGATTTAAGTGCTGGTGGTGCACTTTTTAAAAGTGACAAACCGATAGAAAAAGACCATCTCTATACCTTTAAGTTTGAAGTAAAAGACAGATACAAATTTATGTTTTCAGGAAAAAGCACATACTCAAAAGAAATCCCTGATAATAGAGTCGTTGCAGGTGAAAAAAAGTGGATTACTGGCATACAGTTTCAATGCACACCACTCGAAAAAGAAAAGATGGAAAGGATAGTGGACAGTATTCATATGAATTCTTTCACCGACTTAGAAAAACTTGGTGTTTATTGGCATTTCATATTTTTTTTTGGATAATGATATGTGATTGAAAGTTTAACTCGTGAACTCGTGAACACAGGAACGCACTTTTTCAGTTTTGGATGCCGTTGTCATGCCGTGTCATAATCCAAAAATGTAGTTGCCGAGCTTGCTCGGCGGTAGTTGCCAATCTTGATTGGCTTTACCATCTTTTTATTAGCCGACCAAGGTCGGCAACTACAATATTATTAGCCGACCAAGGTCGGCAACTACAATTGCGACACAGTCTGTGTTCGGGGTGTAGCTCAGTTGGCTAGAGCGCTTGCTTTGGGAGCAAGAGGCCGCAGGTTCAAGTCCTGTCACCCCGATAAAAACAGCAGAACTTGGTATGCTAACAAAATGAAAACATTAAAATGTGTGATTAGATATAGTTTAATTTGGTTTAAATATCTATTAATCGTTGGTTTTATCTTTTTAAGTAATTCAACAAGTTCAATGTGTTAGTGCCCGCCACTGAACCGTCGGCGAGGCAGGCAACACCCTGATTGAAAAACTGTTACAATAGGCAGATATGAAAAAAAAATGTTTTAGCATATATTTTGTTCTTGGAACAATTTTTGTATTAATTGTTATTATTACATCTGCTACGATTGGTACAATTTTGTTTGTTAATATGCGGAAAGCGATGCGAAATGATCTCGCAACACGACTTCATGATGTGGCATCTATTGGGGTAGGAAAGATTGATGCGGATATACACGCAACATTGAGTAAGCCCGAGCAAGAATCTAGCATAGCGTATAAAAAAATAAAAAAAACATTGCAAGAAATAAGAGATAGTGGAACAGATATTAGATATGTGTACACTATGCGACGCATTAGTGCCAAAAATTATGTATTCGTTGTTGATGCCGAGGAAGATCCTAAAAATATCAGTCATTTAGGTGACTTATATGAAGACGATGATATTGAACCTGCCTTTAATAAAACAAATAAAGTATGGGTTAATAGAGAATTTTCGACCGATAAATGGGGCACATGGATGTCTGGTTATGCTCAGATATATACAAAAAGTGGTAAATTTGATGGTATTATAGGAATTGATATTGCTGCAAAAATCATATTAGAACGCGAGAAAAAAGTTCTTTTTAACATTATTTTTGTTGTAATAGTTGTAATTTTTATTTTTGCCAGTGTGGGCGTAATTATATCCAAAAAAATTGCAGAGCCACTTACATTATTAGAAAAAGATATGTCGCAGATAAAAGAACTCAACATGGATACAAATATAGAAATTAAAACACGGTTTAAAGAAATTATAAGCATGAAAAATGTTGAGGATAGTATGAAAATTGCTCTGCGTTCATTTAAAAAGTATGTTCCATCTGATTTAGTTACTCGTCTTATCCGTCTTAATAAAGAAGCCGTTCTTGGAGGAGAAAGAAAAAATCTTACAATATTTTTTTCAGATATTGCAGATTTTACAAATATATCAGAAAAGATTGCATCTGATCAAGTTGCTAATTATATGAAAGAATATTTTGCTGGTGTGACAAACATTATAATGAAACATATGGGGACAGTAGATAAATACATAGGCGATGCAGTGATGGCTTTCTGGGGTGCACCAAGTGATATTACGGATCATGCCTATAAAGCTTCACTTGCCGCATTAGAGTGCCAGGAATTTCTGCTTAAAATGAATAACAATCTGGAAAAGGCAGGTAATCCTGTGTTAAACACAAGAATTGGAATTAATACTGGGGAAGTAATTGTTGGGAATTTTGGATATGAAGAGCGGTTTGACTACACCGTTTTTGGAGACAATGTAAATATAGCAAGTAGGATTGAAGATCTTAATAAAATTTATGGAACAAAAATCATTATAAGTGAAAGTACATATAAATTGGTAAAAGACAGGATTGTTACAAGAAAAATAGATATAGTATCTGTTAAAGGAAAAAATATATGCATACCTATCTATGAACTTGTATGTTTAAATAGTTCGCTTTCAGAAGAGAAAAAATATTTTCTTGATTTGTTCAATCAAGGCATGGAATTGTATATTCATAAGGAATGGAATGAAGCGATTATATCTCTTGAAAAAGCCAAGAAACTTGATCCGAATGATAAACCGACGAAGATTATTATTGAACGATGTAAGGATTTTATCATAAATCCTTCTTCTGACAACTGGCAAAAAATAGTAGTTTTAAGAGAAAAATGAGAGTGTCCCTGTAGCTCAGATGGATAGAGCATCTGCCTTCTAAGCAGAGGGTCGCCTGTTCGAATCAGGCCAGGGACGCATGAAATAGCATATAGCAAATGGATATGGCAAATGGTAATTTGAACTATCTGTCGTTAATGGTGGGTGTAGCTCAATGGTTAGAGCGCTTGGCTGTGGCCCAGGAGGCTGCGGGTTCGAGCCCCGTCACTCACCCCACAGAAAATTGTTTATTATATTGGATTCAATTTATTAGCAGTAGAAATAAATCTATCGCAAAAAATGGAGGGTATTTAAATGATTGCCAAACCGGAAAAAAAGAAAATCATAGAAGAAAACAAGATTCATCCAACAGATACTGGTTCGCCAAGTGTTCAGATTGCTATTATGACGAAAAGAATTAATTGTCTTGTCGAAGAGCACTTCAAAAAATATCCAAAAGATCATGCATCTAGAAGGGGGCTTTTAATGCTGGTCAGTAAAAGAAGACAACTTTTAAATTATCTAAAAAAGACCAACACTGAAGGCTACTCGGCTGTTATAGAAAAATTGAATTTGCGAAAATAAAGAGAAAAAAAGGAGCCATAGAATCATAGATTAGTATAAAGTGAGGACGAATCTGTGCAGTCGTTTTTAATAATCTATGTAATTTGTGTGTTAAAAAATGAAAGAAATTAAAATTGATATGGAAGGTAAAACACTTACTTTGAAAACTGGTGAGATTGCAAAACAGTCGCAAGGAGCTGTAACTGTCCAGTATGGTGACACAGTGGTTCTGGCTACAGTAAACACTTCCATATCTCCGAGAGAAGGGGTAGATTTTCTTCCTCTGACTGTTGATTATAGAGAGAGAACTTATGCTGCTGGAAAAATTCCTGGTGGATTTTTCAAAAGGGAAGGACGCCCTCGCGAAAAAGAAATACTTACATCTAGAATTGTTGACAGAACTATTAGACCACTTTTTCCAGATGGCTATCACTACGATACACAAGTAGGTATCACACTTCTTTCTTCTGATATTGAAAATGACTCCGATGTTTTGTCTGTTATTGGTGTATCAGCAGCATTATTGCAATCCAATGCTCCATTTACAACACCAGTTGCGGCGGTAAGAGTCGGACGGTTAAACGGTGAGTTTGTGGTAAATCCAACTTATACTCAAAGAGAAACTTCCGATATAGATGTCATAATTTCTGCAACCGAAAAAGGTATTGTTATGTTAGAAGGTGGTCCGGATGAAATAGATGAGCAGACGATTATTTCTGCAATTAAATTTGGCTTGAAATATATACCTCAATTATTAGCATGCCAAAAAGAATTTCTAAATAAAAATAAACCAGTTTTTGAAAATTGCAAAATAGATGAAAATATAAAATCAGAAATTATTAAAGATTATAAAGAAAAAATTGAACTAGTGGTTCGGATTCACGAGAAAAAAGAACGAGAACAAAAATTTACGGAAATAAAAACGGAACTGAAAACAAAATTTCCTGAAAAAGAAAATGATGTTGAAAAAATTGTTGAAGATTTAATGCAGCAGGCAATGAGAAATATGGTGGTCAATCAAAAGTTGCGAGCTGACGGGAGAAAGCTGGATGAAATAAGGCCTATCGACTGCAAACTTGGTGTGCTTCCAAGGACTCATGGCTCTGCAATTTTTACGCGCGGGCAGACGCAGGCACTTGCAACCGCAACACTCGGCACCCCTAGAGACATGCAAATAATGGACGAACTTATTGGTGAATATAAAAAAAGATTTATGCTTCACTATAATTTTCCGTCGTTTGCAGTTGGAGAAGTAAAACCTGAAAGAGGTCCTGGAAGAAGAGAGATTGGGCATGGTATACTTGCGGAAAAATCGCTTGAAAAGATTTTGCCGTCGGAAGAAACATTTCCATATGCGATAAGAATTGTATCGGATATACTTGAATCAAACGGTTCATCGTCTATGGCAACAGTGTGTGGCGGGTCATTGGCTTTAATGGACGCAGGAATTCCAATAAAATCTGCGGTCGCCGGAATTGCAATGGGGCTTATAATTGACGGCGAAAAACATGCTGTATTAACAGACATCCAAGGACTTGAAGATCATTTTGGTGATGCGGACTTAAAAGTCGCAGGAACCAGAGTTGGTATTACTGGAATACAGATGGACATAAAAATTAGTTCTATCGAAATGCAAATAATTGAAGAGATGTTGGAAGCGGCAAAAAAAGCACGATTTACAATTCTTGATATTATGGATAAAACTATTTCACAGCCGAGAACTGAATTATCTACATATGCACCGAAGATGATTATAATAACAGTGAGTATTTCGAAAATAAAAGATGTAATTGGTGCAGGTGGCAAAACAATTAGAAAAATTATCCAAGAAACTGGAGCCGAGGTAAACGTTGAAGACGATGGTAAGATTTTCATTTCTGCGGAAAACGATAAATCGCTTAATCATGCAAAACAGATGATAGAGTATCTTACTGCTGATGTAGAAGTTGATAAACTTTACAATGGGAAAGTCGTGTCAATTACAAACTTTGGTGCTTTTGTGGAAATTCTTCCTGGTAAAGATGGGCTTGTTCATATTTCACAATTGGATGAAAAACGGGTTGAAAGGGTTGAGGATGTTGTAAGTTTGGGTGATGAAATATGGGTGAAGGTAATAGAGATAGACAAACAGGGTCGAATCAGCCTCTCGAAGAAGCAAGCAGTTCGAGAAATGGCAAAATAATAGTAGAACCTGTTAGAGATAACACATTGCATTGCGATACTCTTAATAATATAAAAGAGATTGAAGGAATTCTTTCCGCCTTTGAGTTTATGAAAACGGAAGGACTTTCAGAAATTGAGTTTAGTCTCGATGGCACAAAAGTTCTCATAAAGCGAAAAATTGAAACACCATCTTTTCTCATAGAACCCATAAAACGAGAACAAAAAAAAGATGAATTTCGTGAAGTCGAAAGAGAGCCTTGTAAAAAAGATGAAAGTATAAAATCGCCGCTACCTGGGATTTTTTATGCTTCCAGTAAGCCTAATTTCCCTGCTTTTGTTAATGTTGGAGACACGGTTGATGAAGGTGCAACCTTATGTATAATTGAGGCAATGAAGACCATGAATGAAATAAAGGCAGATAAAAAATATAAAATCTTAAAAGTACTTATAGCAAATGGTAAACCTGTAGCAGCAGATGCAGTGCTTTTTTTTGTAAAAGCGTTATAGATAGAAATGAATTGAAGGTTGTTGGATGGAGGTAAATTTTATGGACAGTGAAATCGGAATTACCGCTGGACATATTTGGGAGTATCTTGACAAAAATGGCGAGACGACTGCACTAAAACTTAAATCTATCCTAGGCGTTGCTAACACAGTTCTTTACATGGGAATTGGATGGTTATCGCGTGAAGGAAAGATCAATGTTGTTGAATATACGAAGGGCTATAAAATATCTATAAAAAAATAGTCGTTCGGGAATTGCTTCGCGGAAACGCCTCGCCTTTGAGGGCGGGCTCTCACTCGCACCGCTAAAAGTCATAAGGTGAAAAATAATAGTGTATGCGGTGCTCCGTGAGGTTCCTCTCAGCAACCCCCTCGCTCTGGGATGATATAAGGTGAGAGGCATTAAAGGGCGCTCGGGAATAAGTTTCTTTGAGACGCTCGTCAGAACTCGCTCTGCAATGAGGAAGATTGTCGTTGCAACAATCTATCATTCAGACTGTGTCGCAATTATTTTAAGTTACCATCGGTGTGCGGATGAAAAAAATCAGCAGGGAGTCGTTCGAATTTAATATGATTTCATCAAAAACAAAAATTTTAGGAATATTTGGTTATCCAATAAAACACTCACTTTCTCCTTTAATGCATAACACGGTGCTGAAAAAAATGTGTTTGGATTTTGTCTATCTGCCGTTTGAGGTAAAACCAGACGATCTTTTAGGTGCCGTGGACGCAATTCGTATTTTGAAAATCGCAGGCATTAACGTAACAATTCCTCATAAAGAAAATATAATAAAATATCTTGATAAAATCTCCGATGAGGCAAAAAAAATTGGTGCAGTAAATACGGTTATCAATAAAAATGGAAATTTATATGGACACAACACGGATTATTATGGTTTCTTAAAATCGATATCTAAAAAAAACAGTTTGATAAACAAAAATATTTTGATGTTGGGTTGTGGCGGTGTTGCAAAAGCGATTGCCGTTGCGCTTGTTAATTCAAAAATAAATCAACTTACAGTATGCGATATTGATGAAAAAAAAGCAGAGGTTTTTTTAGATAATAAATTCCCACAAATTAAAATTATAAAAACTCTACAAATTTCTGATGAAATAAAAAAAGTAGATATTTTTATAAATGCTACTAACGTTGGAATGAAAAAAGGCGATAGTTCTCCAATAGATAAAAAATATTTGAGAAAAGATTTATTCGTGTATGATGTCGTCTATAATACTGAAACGCAACTTTTGAAAGATGCAAAAAAAACTGGTGCTAAATTTTCAGATGGATTAGATATGCTTGTCTATCAGGGAGCGAAGTCGTTTGAATTATGGACGGGCAAAACTCCGCCAGTTGAATTAATGAAAAAGGTTTTAGTGGGGGTATTATCATGATAAGATATGTAACTAGCGGTGAATCACACGGAAGATGTCTTACCACTATATTAGAGGGTATTCCTTATGGGCTTGAATTAGACGAAGATTTCATAAATTGCGAACTTGCTCGTCGGCAAAAAGGTTTTGGTCGTGGTGAAAGAATGCAGTCAATTGAAAGTGACAAGGTTTCCATTACTTCTGGTGTTCGTCATGGAAAGACACTTGGCTCGCCTATAGCGTTGACGATTTCAAACAAGGATTGGGAAAATTGGAAAACAATAATGGCAACTGAGCCATCTGGTATCGATAGTGCTAACAGTGCCGACGAAAAATTAACACGGCCTCGCCCAGGACATGCCGATCTTCCAGGAATTCTAAAGTTCAATACCGACGATACAAGGGATATTCTTGAGAGGTCTTCCGCGAGAGAAACAGCATCTCGTGTTGCGGTCGGTGCAATTTGTAAAAAATTTTTAAAAGAATTTGGTATAAGAATAATTTCTTTTACAGAGGAAATTGCAGGTATTTGTGTTCCGTTGACAAAAGTAAAATTTAACGATATTGCTGAGCTCGTGGAAAAATCAGAGGTTAGATGCTTTGACGATAATCTTTCGCAACAAATGATGAAAGCTATTGAAAAAGCAAAAGAAAATGGCGATACCGTTGGTGGAGTTTTTGCGGTTATCGTGGAAGGAGTTCCAGTCGGGCTTGGAAGCTACACTCAATGGGACTTAAAACTTGACGGGCGTCTTGCATATGCAGTGATGTCAATTCAGGCAATAAAAGGTGTTGAAATAGGGCGTGGGTTTGAAATATCCAAAAAATTAGGTTCCGAAATACACGACGAAATTTTTTATAATAAAACAGTTGGTTATTGGAGAAAATCAAATAATGCAGGAGGAATTGAAGGCGGGATTTCCAACGGTGAGCAGATAGTTGTTCGCGCTGCGATGAAGCCAATTCCATCACTAAAAAAACCATTACAGTCGGTTGACATAAAAACAAAACAGTGCTTAGAAGCACAAATTGTTCGCTCAGATGTGTGCGCAGTTCCTGCTGCTGGCGTTATAGGTGAAGCGGTTGTTTCAATCGAAATAGCAAAAGCATTTTGCGAAAAATTTGGTGGCGATTCAATGATCGAAATAAAAGCGAATTATTCGAATTATATCGATATGCTGAAAAATAGATGAGTAAAAAGATTAAAGTATGATGTTGAAATTACTGATATGGTTATATGCTGGTATGTTGATATGTGAAAAAATAAAATTACTGATATGGAAAATGATATGGAAAAACAGCATTGTTGTATCATTGTGTCGCCATATTACCGTCGTTGCTCTACATCGTCATATCACCGTTTGTATTTTGTTTATCACTTATTGTCTAATACTTGCTACGCACAATCTTCATTCTATTGAGACAAAAATAATCAATATAGTAAAAGAGAATTCAAACATTTCATCGGCTCCACTTTCGGTTCCACTTTTTTTTGTTCATGAAATGGGATATTTATTTGTTGATGACATTGCAAAAATTTATCATGCAAAAATCAATTGGTTCCCATTATCAAAGAAAATTGTATTCACGCTAAATAATAAAGAAATAGTTTTTAATATTGATTCGAAAAAAGTTATAGTTGATAAAATAGAACGGCAGATGAACAAGCCAACGATAATGTTAGACAACAAACTTTTAGTACCTCTTGAATTTGTGATCGCAAAGTCGTTTGCTGGTGTAACCGAATTTTATACTAACTGGGATAGCAATCATCTAACATTGCGACTTTCGATTATTCCGGATATTTTTTTACCGAAATATTATTCTTATAAAGACGGAACACGTCTTATAGTTCAGATGGTTGAAAAAAAAGAGTTTCAAATTGATTCATCAAAAGAAAAAAAATTTGCAGTAAAAATTTATAAAAGTAAAATTGCGGATATTAAAAAATTTCCAATTACAGTAGATGACGGTGTTGTTGATACTATTGATGTGGCCAATTTAGAACGAGATGTTTTGTTTACAATAAATCTTAGTACCTATTCAGGGAAAATAGAAACATCTACGCTAACATCTCCGTTTCGTCTTGTGGTTGATATATTTAGAACTGGCGAGATGTCGTCAAAATTTGTTGGTTCTATATCTGAAATTGCACCGTCGACGACAAGTTTCTTGCCTAGTAGATTAGTCGCAGGTGAAGTGACAAATATACCGTCAAGTATTTCTCCGGTATTGTCAGATGTTGAAGAAAAAACTCCAGACATTAAAATCAACGAAATAAAAAAACCAAAATCAACGAGAGCAGTTTGTAGTCTTAAAAAAATTGTTATCGATGCTGGTCACGGTGGCCATGATCCTGGTGCAATAGGACAAAAAGCAACAAGGGAAAAGAATATAAATCTTGCTATCGCTAATCAATTAGCATCAATTTTAAAGAAGAATGGTTATGATATTTTTATGACGAGATCAGACGATACATTTGTTCCACTTTCTGAAAGAACGAAGTTTGCCAATAAGGTTATGGCTGACTTGTTTGTAAGTATTCACTGTAATGCCTCTATCTCTACCAATGTTCGCGGATTTGAAATTTATTTTTTGTCGGAGAAGGCAACTGATAGTGCTGCCGAAGCAGTTGCCAATATGGAAAATTCTGTCCTCGCACTCGAAAAAACCCAATTTTCTGCCGAAAAAGATATAAAAAAACTTCTTCTTTCAATGGCGGTAAACGAATTTATAAATGAGTCATCGTTTTTATGTGGAGTTATCAATCAAAAAGTTTGTAAAAATTTTTCTAATTTGGATGTTAAAAGTGTTAAACAGGCGAATTTTTATATTTTAAGAGGGGCTACAATGCCTGCTATTTTGGTTGAAGTTGGATTTCTGTCAAATATTAAAGAAGAAAAACTTCTCAATAATGAAAAATTTCAGAAAAAGATGGCAGAAAATATTTTTAATGGAATAAAAGAATATGAAAAACGGCTTAAATAATAATCCCATTGGCATTTTTGATTCTGGCTTTGGTGGTCTTACTGTTCTAAGGGAATTAATAAAGATTTTACCCTCGGAAAACATAATCTATTTTGGTGATACCGCAAGAGTGCCTTATGGAACAAAATCAAAAAATGCAGTGAAGAAATTTTCCCAACAAATTACAGAATTTTTAGTCAAACACAATGTAAAACTTATATTGGTTGCTTGCAATACTGCATCTGCCGTTGCTCTTTCCGATATAAAAAAAATTGCAAAAGACATACAGGTTGTGGGCGTGATAAAAAGTGGTGCTCGTGCTGCAGTTTCATTAACCACTAATAAAAAAATTGGTGTTATCGGAACCTCTGCTACTATAAAAAGTAGATCGTATCAAAATACCATTAAGATGTTAGATAAAAAAATTAAGGTTATCCAAAAACCGTGTCCTCTTTTTGTTCCTTTGGTCGAGGAGGGTTGGATCGATTGTAAAATTACACAAGATATTGTAAAAATATATTTACAACCATTAAAAAAAGCAAATTGTGATGTTATAGTTTTGGGATGCACTCATTATCCACTACTTAAAAATGTTATTCAGAAAATTGTTGGCAAAAATATAAAACTTATTGATTCGGCAAAAGAGGTTTCCAAAGATATTAAAAAAATATTGGAAGATTTACATCTAATTAGAACAGCAAAAAGTCATGGGCATTTAAAATTTTATGTTTCAGATGCTCGCGATAGGTTTTCTAAATTTGGCAAAATGTTTTTGGGAAGGGCTGTGTCTGATATTGAGAAAGTGGACATAGAATAAAATAAATGACTTTGTCGCGACATTGTTGATAGATTTGTGGGTATTTATATGAAAGTGATAAAAAACTTCAAAATTATTCTGAGGCAGGGATATATTTTTCGAGATTTGAAAAAAAGAGGAATTGAAATTTCAAAGGAGCAACTTTTTGAAAAATTAAATAAGATTCAGGCACACATAAAATCAGCCACTGTTTATGAGACATTTAATCCAGATATATTTAGGAAAAAGATTAATTTTGGTAAACCTGTTGTTGTTTCGTTGTTTGTTGTTACGGTTGGTAACGTCGTAGAAACCATCGAAAAAGACGAAATTTTTACAACCGCAATAAAAGATGCGTTATTTGTTGCTAAAAACTTTATTTTAAAACTTATACAAAAAGAGGCAGAAGAAGATCACTGTGGGCTTACCGAGATTATTGAGGTTGAACCTTCGTATATTTTTGAAAACAGAAAAATTTTAGCAGTGATGGATTTTTCTAAGATAGGCGTGAAGTTTGAGAATGGGATTGCATTGCCAGAAAATACAAAATTTTTTGTGGTTGGACAAATTCTAAAAACAAATTTAAAAAGGCAAAAAAAATAGTTGGCACGGCTCTTCAACCGTATATCGTCGTGCGATGTCATCCATTGAAAAGCATGTCAAGTAGAAAATAGCATCCACTGTCAAAAATCAGCATCTTTTGACACGCTTCCTTCCCACTAAAGAGGCTGTCCGACAAATCGTAAAACAGTCATTTTTTTGTAAAATATAGCAGTATTTGGCAACTAATAGCAACAAACAACACATCATTTTTTTACTGACGCTGTGTCATCGGTAAAGCGGAATAGGTTGTCGGACAGCCTCTAACGTTGGATGTAATTTGTGTAACCTAAAGGTTGTGGCTACAAGTAAATCTACCAATAAATCATACTGGTAGTCGCAGGATTTATATTGCGTTAATTTATATTTATTTTTTATTTTTCGGAGAGAAAATATTTAATATAAAATTATTAATAACCGCCTTACTTCTTACCTTAGGAATAATAATTTTTAAAATTATATTTTTTGCTTGACATTTTTTTTTATTTTTATACAATTACAAGCGTGTGGCCTTTAAGGCGACACGGAATGTTTGAAGTAAGGAGTAAAGCAGATGCGTGGTAAAGTAAAGTGGTTCAATGACTCCAAGGGCTACGGCTTCTTGGCGAAAGACGATGGTTCGGGTGATGTGTTCGTTCACTTTTCGTCCATCAGCGGCGATGGTTTCAAATCGTTAGCTGAAGGCGATGCAGTAGAATTTGATGTTGTGGATTCTGATAAAGGTCCTAAAGCAGCAAATGTAAAAAAGGTTTAACGAATATATAAAAACTAAAGAATCCATTTCGACACAATCGAGATGGATTTTTTATTTATATTTTTTTATGTTTATTTGCTGTCAGCAACTGTAACACTACTTCGTTAAATTCAGTTCGTCATTGCAAGTGCTTTTGCCCGTCATTGAGATTGTGTCGCAATGGGCTAAAAAGTTGCATTTTTATAGAAGATAGCAACTGATGATAAAATATGGTACTGCAATCAAACATTAGATGATAAAAGATGGATTGCGACACAGTCTCATTGCGAGCGACAGCGAGGCAATCTCGGTTTTCAACACAGGGATTGCCACGTCGTCCCGATTAATTGAGACTCTCACAGTGACCATGAATATAAAATAGGTTGTCAGTACCCTATACACCTTGTTTACAAATTCAAAAAAATTTTGTAAAATAAAAATATGATAAATTATATTTTCAGAAAAATTTTTGGCACGAAATCGCATAGGGATATAAAAAAAATACTGCCGATCGTTTTTCACATAAATTCATTTGAAGAAGAAATTAAAAAATTATCTGACGATTCTCTTAAACTGAAAACGAATGAATTTAAAGATCGTTTTTCACAAGGTGAAACACTCGATCAAATACTTCCCGAGGCGTTTGCTGTTGTTAGAGAGGCTGCGAAACGTGTAATTGGGCTAAGGCATTTTGATGCTCAGCTCATTGGGGGTGTAGTTCTTTATCAGGGAAAAATTGCCGAAATGAAAACTGGTGAAGGAAAAACGCTCGTTGCTACACTTCCAGCATATCTTAATTCCTTAACTGGAGAAGGTGTTCATATTGTTACCGTTAATGATTATTTAGCAAAAAGAGATCGTTTCTGGATGGGTCCTATTCATGAGTTTTTGGGTTTAACTGTCGGGTATCTTCAGCATGATATGTCTGACGAAGAAAGGAAACAAATGTATCAGTGTGATATCACATATGTCACCAACTCAGAAATTGGATTTGATTATCTTCGTGATAATATGAAGCACTCAAAAGAGGAAATGGTTTTAAAAAAACTTAATTATGCAATTATTGACGAGGTTGATTCAATTTTAGTTGACGAAGCGAGAACACCATTGATTATTTCTGGGCCTACAGAAGAATCGACGGATAAATATTACATCGTAAATAAAATAGTTCCGCACTTAAAAGGAAAATTTATAACCGAGTCAGAAGAAATTGACGCCAAGTATAAGGGGGTTGATTTGTCTGTAGGGTTCGACTATATTATTGACGAAAAAAACCACACCGCTACTCTTACACAGCAAGGTGTGACAAAGTGTGAAAAAATACTTGGCATAAAAAATATTTACGATGATGTTCAGTCGGAATGGGTTCATCATATAGACCAAGCATTAAAAGCATGTAATCTTTTCAAAAGAGATGTTGATTATGTTGTTAAAGATGGCGAGGTAATGATTGTCGACGAATTTACAGGGCGACTTATGCCAGGAAGACGTTGGTCTGAAGGACTTCATCAAGCAGTGGAAGCAAAGGAAAATTTAAAAATTGCCGAGGAGAATCAGACACTTGCAACAATTACCTATCAGAATTTTTTCAAACTTTATAAAAAACTTGCTGGGATGACTGGAACAGCGATGACCGAAGCAGGAGAGTTTTGGCATATCTATAAATTAGACGTTGTTGACATTTTGACAAATAAACCGATGATAAGAACAGATTATCCTGATTTGATTTATAGAACTGAAAAGGAAAAATATGAAGCAATCTTGAATGAAATTGAGGAACTTTATAAAAATGGAAGACCTGTGCTCGTCGGAACACGGTCAATTGAAAAAAATGAGAAACTTTCTGTGATGCTGAAAAAGCGTGGTATTCCGCATCAGTTATTAAACGCAAA
The DNA here is from genome assembly GCA_043816185.1 of Elusimicrobiota bacterium. GTDB lineage: Bacteria > Elusimicrobiota > UBA8919 > UBA8919 > UBA8919 > JAZDKR01. Next base: position 21,812 of record JBDRIG010000007.1, read on the forward strand.
GTATCATGAGCAGGAAGCGCAGATTATTGCACAAGCAGGCAAATATAAAGCAATTACCGTCGCAACAAATATGGCTGGTCGTGGAACCGATATTGTTTTAGGTGGTAATCCTTCAGAAATTTCTGAGCAGGAACGAGTGAAAAAATTAGGTGGACTTCATATACTTGGCACAGAAAGACATGAAGCGCGAAGAATTGACAATCAATTGAGAGGTCGTGGTGGAAGACAGGGCGACATGGGTTCATCAAGATTTTTCCTTTCACTTGAAGATGAACTTATGCGCCTATTCGGTTCAGACAGAATTTCTCCCCTTATGGAAAAATTAGGAATGAAAGAAGGTGAGGTTATAGAACATCCGTTTGTAACACATGCTATTGAAAACGCACAACGAAAAATTGAGGAAATGAATTTTGAAATAAGAAAAAATCTTTTGCAATACGATAATGTAATGAGCAAACAGCGTGAGGTGATTTACGCTTTAAGAAACTCTATTTTAGAGGGTGTAGATATTTCTGAAAAAATATGGGAAATGATAGACGAAACAATTGATGAAAAACTTGAGACCTATTGTCCAAAAAAAACATATTCTGAAAACTGGGAAATAACTACTTTTTTAATTTGGTTTAACAGAATTTTCGGGCTTAGTTTAAAATTATCAAATGAAGAAATAGTTACACTTAATCAAGAATCGCTCAAAGAGTTGTTGGTGGATATGGTAAAAAATATTTATCATCAACGGGAAACGGCATTTACAAAAGAAATTCTTGAAAACATAGAAAGACAGGTAATGTTTCAAGTTATTGATAATGCGTGGAAAAACCATCTTTATGATTTAGATCAATTACGAAAGGGCGTTGGGCTTCGAGCATATGGGCAAAAAGATCCGCTTGTTGAATATAAAAAAGAATCACTTTCGCTTTTTATTGCGATGATGGATAGGGTTCGTGAAGAGACGGTTGAATATGTTTTCAGAGTTCAAGTTATGCCACAACCAAGATTCAGACCGCAACCAGTTTCAATGTCAAACGAACAACTGCTAACTGCGAAACAATCGTCGCAATCATTTCAGAAACCACAACAGACAGATACAAATATGTCTAATCCAGCTGTAACTATGCCTAAAAAAATTGGTCGCAACGATCCTTGTCTTTGCGGAAGTGGAAAAAAATATAAAAAGTGCTGCGGAAAATAAAAATTTATTAAAATTATAGAGATTAGCGCCACTCCGTCAAGTAATTCATTTATATTCATGGTCATTGCGGTGGCGAAGCCCGAAGCAATCTCGAACTGGACTGAACTTAACGAAGTAGTATTAGATTCTTTATAAAATTGTGAGCAATATTTAATGAATTATAAATCGCTGGAAACGAAAATCGTTAGATGGTTAAAAAAGAAATTAAAATCGTCAAAAAGAAAAGGATTCATCATTGGGCTTTCAGGTGGGATTGATTCAGCTGTTGTTTCGGTTCTGTGTCAAAAAGCAGTTGGCATAAAAAATGTCCTTTGTTTGATGCTTTCATGCCAATCACAAAAAATCGATATTGAAGATGCGAAAAAAGTTGCAAAAAAATTTGGATTAAAAACGGAAACAGTAGAACTTACAAAAATTTATGAAAATTTAATTGGGATTTTACCGACGGCTCTACCTGTGGTAGATAAACTTACTCAAGCAAATCTTAAACCAAGATTAAGAATGCTCACACTTTATTATTTTGCCAATAAATTAAATTATCTTGTTGTAGGAACAGGGAATAAATCAGAATTAACAATTGGTTATTTTACAAAATATGGTGATGGCGGAGTCGACATTCTTCCGATAGGCAATCTTTATAAATCCGAAGTTCGTGGATTAGCAAAACATCTTGGGATTCCTGAAGAAATAATAACGAAACCACCAACAGCAGGACTTTGGACAGGACAGACGGATGAAGGAGAAATCGGACTAACATATGATGAACTTGAATGTCTACTAAAAAATAAAAAATTAACTCCAAAATTAAAAAGTTTAGCCACTAACGCAAAACATAAACTTTTCCCTCCCGAAATTTTTAATCAATAAAATGTTAAGTAAAGCGTTCTACCTTGTGGGATTATTGAAACTGTGTCGCAATAGCAAAATGTCCGTTATTGCGAGCGAAGCTAAGCAATCTTGAAATTCAACTTCAACACAGAGATTGCCGCGAGTCCTGCGTGTAATACTTCACAATTTCTGTGTTTTGGACAAAGACGAGTTTGCTTCGCTGTCGCCCGCAATGGTATAATGGAAAAGCAAGCTTCCTTCCGGGGAGGTCATAAAGTAACGCATAAAAGCGCAGACCTTTTGTGATCTTTTCAAACGATCAAAAGTGGTGTATAATATATACACCGGACTTTAACCTCGGTAAG
>JBDRIG010000008.1:0-4756 GCA_043816185.1 Elusimicrobiota bacterium
CCCAATGCGCGCGCAAGCGTTGCTCCCTTAAAACTATTTTCCGGCTAATTTGGCGGCTTCATCAATCCACCTAGCTAAAGCTTCTTTGTTTGTATATTTATAAGCCTTAAAACCGTTTTCTTTTATTCCTTTTGGTATTGCCCCTGGCGTACCGACATTTTGGTTCTGGTCTTTTAAGTGATGTATTTGAACAGCGACTAAGCCGTTACCTCTTTCTAAAGACTGTTGAATTTCATAATCGATATATTCTCTGTCTTTTGAACCATAAGTTACACATACTACTGTAACGCTTGTATTTTCAAGCCCTTTATCAATCATTCTTTTTATCTCCGCCACCCCTTTTTTCTTTGCTTCTTCCCATAGTGAAGCATCTTGAAACCCTGCGGCAGCAGTTCCAATGATATTTGTCATACTTCTAATTTGATTCACTTTCCAAACATATTTGTAATGAAAGCTAAAAAAAGTTCTTCGTGCCATATATTTTATTTGGTTAATTTAATAAATAAACGATTGTTAATGCTATACCAATTAAAGGTAAATAGAAGATTAAAAGTGTTGGTGAAAACATAGAAAAAACAAGAGTATTCTTTTTGTATTTCTTAAAGTTTTCTGTACTCATTGAAAAATCAATATCCTCTTCTTTTAATTTTCTTACATAATCATACAGAGCTCTAAATAATCGTTCTTGCGATAGAAAATATCCGTCTAAAATCCAAAATGTAAATATCAAAATTACTAAATAAATAATATTTTCTGAATCAATACTTTTCATAAAAAGAGCCAACAGAGCAGCAATAAGCGTAATTGTCCAACCACGCAAGAAAAACAAATTTCCAGCCATTCTAGAAATGACTCCTTGTATAAATTCTAAATGTTTCCTTTTATTTTCCATACGGTCTTATATTTTTCCTCGCACTGCTCGGTTTTTGTGAATTTGTTTGTGTTTTGTATTAGTAATAATTCGAGCATTTTTCTTTGTTGTCTTTCCTCCTATAGCTACTGGTTTTATATGGTGTAAAACTTTACCACGGGGTAACTCTCCAGAAGGGTATCCTTTTTGCTTTATAACTTTTGCGACTTTTTCGGGGTCTCGTTCCTTTTTAATTTGTGCTTTTGTAACGCTTCTTTTTTGCATAATTTTATAGTTAAGTTAATAATTTGATTGTGGATAACTGGTACTTGTTTAGGTTATCTTTAGGTAGTATACTTTACTCATGCAAAAGAAGTCAAGCGTTGGAACAGGAGAGCCGACAAAGAGACAGGCAGAAATACTCGAATTTGCTAGGGAGTACCGTAGGGAAAACGGATATTCGCCGGCTTTGACTGAAATTGCAAAGTATTTTGGTATTTCTATCCCTACAGTTCATCAGCACATCTCATATTTACGGAAGAAAAATTTACTTACAGTTGAGAAGGGTAAAAAACGTTCAATTCAATCATTGCGCGATTATAAATCGCCAGTTGTAGAAATACCACTAATGGGATTTATTGCCGCAGGTGGTCCGATTGAAGCGATTAGAGATCCTGAGCCGATAGAAGTTCCGCGAAGTATGCTTTCTGCCGGCTCAAATTATTATGCTTTGAAAGTCGCTGGACGAAGTATGATAGAAGAGGGTATTTCAGATGGGGATGTTGTAATTATCCACGAACAATCAACAGTTGATGATGGAGAGAAAGCAGTTGCATATATGCCGGATAGGAACGAAGTAACACTTAAGAAAATTTACAGAGAGAAGGATCTAATCAAACTTGTTCCGGCAAATAAATATATGGAGCCTTTTTACGAAACAAATGTTGAAGTGCAAGGGAAAGTCGTTGGGGTTATTAGAAAAGAATTTTAATGGATGATAAAATAAATTTATGTCTTTAGTATCTATTCCAGAAGCATCAAAGTGGGCAACAGATTATCTTGATAAAGAGGTGTCACCTACAAATATTTCTTACCTTGTGCAATATGGCAAGGTTAGAAAGCATGGTGAGAATGGTTCCACCTTGGTTGATTTAGGGGACCTCAAAAAATATTATGAATCCTACAACGGAAGTCGTGAAATAAGTTGGAAAAAAAATCTTGGCAATGATTTAAACTGGACACTTTCATTTGATAATTTACGCGAGAAGGATACGACAAAGCATGTTCACCGGCTTCATCCCTACAAGGGCAAGTATATTCCTCAGCTGGTTGAGTATTTTATAGACACACATACAGATGATTTTAAAAAAGAGATATATTTCAAAGAGGGTGATATTGTTCTTGATCCATTTTTAGGTTCTGGTACAACAATTATTCAGTCACTAGAGATGGGAATCCACTCTATTGGCATAGATGTCTCGGAATTTAATTGCATGATTGCCAGCTGTAAGGCCGCGCACTATGATGATGAATATTTACAGAAAGCAATCAAAAAAGTACTTGTTTCACTTGAGGCATTTGAACATGACAATAAGATACCAGAATTTGAGAGAGAACTTTTAGCGGAACTTGCAAAATTTAACGGCGTACATTTCCCGGGTTATGATTTTAAATATAAATTAAATCAAGGGAATTTTGATGAAAAGAAATTTGCTATAGAAAAAGAAAAAGAATTCCTACCTGTTTACCAGAAATTGCTAAAAGAATACTCAGTTAAATTAAAACAGGATAACTCTGAGTCTTTTCTTGATATCTGGTTTATGGATAATGTTCGTCGTGAGATAGAACATGTATTTAAAGCAATCAAACAAGAGAAAGATGTAAAAACCCGCAAAATTCTAGCGCTTATTTTGAGTCGAACAATTAGATCATGTCGTGCTACGACACATAGCGACCTAGCAACACTAAAAGAACCTCAACTGACGACCTATTACTGCTATAAACATAAGAAAATCTGCAAACCGCTTTTCTCTATCAAAACAATGCTTAATCGCTATGCTTTTGACACATTGAACCGCATCCGTGAATTTGATACCTTACGCAAACCAGTTCATTATTCGTCTATAGCCGGAGATTCAAGAAAAGTGGATATTTTTGAAAAGATAGAGAAGCAAAACCCAGAATTCCTAAAAATTCTCAAAAAGCAAAAAATATCAGGTATTTTTTGCTCGCCTCCGTATGTGGGGCAAATTGATTATCATGAACAACATGCATATGCTTATGACTTGCTAGGATTTAAGAGAAAAGATGATATGGAAATTGGTCCACTTTATAAAGGTCGGGGGATAGAAGCACGACGGTCATATACACAAGGAATTGCTGATGTGTTGAATAACTGCAAAAAATATCTCAAAGACGATTTTGATATTTTTCTTGTAGCTAATGATAAACATAACCTTTATCCAGAGATTGCAGATAAATCAGGGATGAAGATTGTCAATCAATTCAAGCGACCTGTTTTAAATCGAACAGAGCGCGACAGAAATCCTTATTCAGAAATAATTTTTCATTTTAAATCAAAATAATTTATATGGCTTTATCTAAAGAAGAAACAAAAAGCGTTGAAGATGTTTTAAGAGCAAGTCTGCGAAACAAATTTCAAAACTATAACCCTGAGCCGGCATCTATGCCGTTTCATACGCGATTGCTTGGCAAGGATCGCCTAGCTTTATATTCTTTCATTCATTCACTGAACACCAATTTCGGTACGACCATTTTTGAACCCGTTGCTCTTGCTTTAGCTCAAAAAAACTTCAAAATCGCTGTTTCTCAGGCGAAGGTGGGAAATCAAATTAGTAAAGGAGCTCAGGAGGAAATTCAAAAAATAATAGATGGACTTACCACCGCGACCACTTCTCCAGACAAGAAAGACGAGATCGAGCGGATAAGAAAAGTTTGTCGTAAGGGAGAAATGATAAAAGTAAAACCCACCAAAATTGATCTGATGTTTGAGTCAAAAAATGGTGAATATTTTTTGTTTGATATTAAAACCGCAAAACCCAATGCTGGCGGTTTTAAAGAATTTAAAAGAACATTACTTGAGTGGGTTGCTGTTATGCTGGCAGAAAATCCGGAAGCACATGTAAACACTCTTATTGCTATACCGTATAATCCATATGAGCCAGAAGCATACAATCGTTGGACAATGCGAGGTATGCTTGATTTGGAAAATGAGCTTAAGGTGGCAGATGAATTCTGGGATTTTCTTGGTGGTAAAAATACATACAAAGATTTACTTGATTGTTTTGAAAGAGTCGGTATTGAGCTTCGAGATGAAATTGATGATTATTTCAAGCACTTTAATAAGAAATAGCGGCGAAAGCAAAACCAAAACATTTCCTTTCAATTTTTTGCGGCTCCCCCCTGCACCCCCCGCCGTTTTTTTAAGGATAAGGAAATTTTTGGTTTTGCGCGGAGCGGAGGACGAACGGAGGCAAGCGGAGTGTGTGCGCTTGTGCGCGCACGGAGTTTGCCGAAGTGAGGACGGAGCGACCCCGAGGCGCGGAATAGTTGGCATTACCACGCGCTCCGCGCGTACGACAGAGTTTCAAGCCACCATGCGCTCGGCGCGTGCGAATTATCAATCGCTCCGCGATTGCTGTTCAAAAAAGGTTCGCGCAAAAGATACAATCTCACCGCCAATTTAGAATTTCGGCATTTTTGGAAAGATTTGATTCTTCCCGCACCGCAGGTGCGTAAAACTTCCGAAAACTCTGAAATTGTAAATTGGCGGTACCTTTTGGTTGAAATTCTAACTTTTTTTGAACAGAACCCCGACTGACGCACGCTCCGCGTGCGTGGTGGCTCTGAACTAAATCGTACGCTCGGAGAGCGTGGTAATTCAAT
>JBDRIG010000009.1:0-15272 GCA_043816185.1 Elusimicrobiota bacterium
TTTGTGATACCGTTGATAAATGGTTTTTAAGTAATTCATTTTGAATTCTAAATTCATAATCTAACCCCCTTTACATGGTTAGATTTTACATGATTTGACGATGACCCCTTGGGTTAGATTTTACATGATTTGATACGATTAGTTGATTTTTTTACTAAAAAATGATATTATAGCACTGTTGTTCAAAAAAAACTTCATCAGAGAAAAAGTCTCTGCCTAACAATTGTCAGATTTCAATTTATCGGAACTCGACGAAGTTTATCGACGAATTTTGGCAAGTAAGCAAACAACAATATTTGTTTACACATATAAAAAATAAGGGCCCGTAGCTCAGCTGGTAGAGCACTTGACTTTTAATCAAGTGGTCGTGCGTTCGAATCGCACCGGGCTCATTTTTGCCAAATACCAAACTCATTTTTTTACCAAATTTAAGAGTTTGCAATTTATTAAATGGAGGACAAATTATGAATGAACCGAATGTTGCACCACACGGAGCGGCAATGTTTTCGTCGCTTATGCCAATTTTTTTAATTTTTATTGTGTTTTATTTTTTGCTAATAAGACCACAATCAAAAAGACAAAAAGAACACAGGATTATGATTAATGGACTTAAAAAAGGCGACAGAGTAATAACTGCAAGTGGACTCTATGGAACTATTCATGAAATTCAAGATAATATTGTAAAATTGAAAATTTCCGACTTAGCCGACAATAAGATGGGGAGTGTGAACATTCAGATATTAAAATCGTCAATATCTGCCATAGTAAATGAAGCAAATTCTACGACATCCGTACAAATAGAAAAAAAATAATACGAAGATTACGTCGATGAAAATTCGATAAAAATCATAGTGTCGTCAAAACCGAATTGAGTTTTTATTAGACATTAAATGATCACATTAGAAATAATAAAATCGAATCCGAAAATAATTGCTTTTTTAGAAGCGGCGAATGAGTATTTGGGTGTTATTGGTTATACTGAGCATGGATTTCGTCATGCAGATATCGTTGCTAATCTTTCTAAAAACATTTTAACGCACCTTAACTACAAAAAACCGCTCCCAGAATTTGCTGCAATTGCTGGATATCTTCACGATATAGGCAATGTTATTAACCGTGTCAATCATGTTTCTGCAAGTGCTTTAATCGCGATGAATATCCTTAGTGAATTAGGGATGCCACCAGAAGATATTGGAATAATCGTAAGTGCAATTGGAAATCACGAAGAGCCAGAAGGTATTCCAGTTAACGCTGTCAGTGCCGCACTTATTTTAGCCGATAAAGCAGATGTTCATAGAAGTCGGGTTAGAAATCCAAAGATGATAAATTTGGATATTCATGACCGTGTTAATTATGCTGCTGAACGTTCATTTCTAAGAGTAGACGCGGACAAAAAAATTATTTCATTAGAATTAACCATAGATACAAATATTTCTCAGGTAATGGAATATTTTGAAATATTTCTTACACGAATGATTATATGTAAAAAAGCAGCGATATTTTTAAAAACAAGTTTTGATTTATATATAAATAAAATAAAATTGTTGTAAGTGTGAATAAAAACACCAAATAAAAAATACCCGAACGAAATATCGAATAATTGAGTTGAATTTTAATCAAATATTTGGCTGTATTTAGACCTCAATATTCGATTTATATTCGAGTGTGAAACGGAGCGAACGATGGATACTAAAAAATTCAAATGGATTATTTTTTTTGCAGTGTTGTTGAGTTCAATATATTTTTTATGGCCTACATTTTTGTGGTATCGAATGTCGCCAGATGAAAAATTGAAATCGCAAAAAACTAAAGACAAAATTGTTTCAAAAATTCTAAATCTTGGGTTAGATTTGCAAGGTGGAATTCATCTTGTTATGGAAATTGATGCCGATAAGCTCGAGAAGAGTACTAATATTCAAGATGCGTTAGATCGTGCTGTTGAGATTATAAGAAACAGGATTGACCAATTCGGCGTTTCTGAACCATTTATTGCTAAGCAAGGTGAAAAATGGATAGTCGTACAACTTCCTGGAATTAAAGATCCACAAGCAGCAATTGATTTAATAGGTAAGACGGCACTTATGGAATTTCGTCTTGTTGAGGATACTAATGCGATTGAAAAAGTTGCTGAAAAAGCACGCGAACTTGGGATTCAGTTGATAGATATTTATGACGAAAACCATTTAATAAAAAAAGAGTTCGTGGATTTAATTCCCAAGGGCTATGAAGTTCTCCCAGGAAAAGAAGAAGGTTATTTTCTTGTTACAACAACAGCACAAGTAACTGGTGCATATCTGACCGACGCAAAGATGAAAATCGGTGGCGAATATAACATGCCATATGTTGGAATTGATTTCAATAGGGACGGTGCAAAACTTTTTGCTGCTGTAACAGAGGCAAACATAGAAAAACGCCTTGCGATCGTTCTTGATGGCGTTGTGCAATCAGCGCCCGTTATTCGCTCACGAATTCCCGATGGTCACGCAATTATCGAGGGAGGTTTTACTGCTGATGAAGCGTCTGGGCTTGCAATTGTTCTTCGTGCCGGTGCGCTTCCAGCTCCTGTAAAAATTATAGAAAATAGAACCATAGGACCTTCGCTTGGCCGTGATTCGGTTAATGCAGGGGTTATTGCTTGTGTCGTAGGGCTCATACTTGTCGTCGGATTTATGTTTTTTTATTATAAATTGTCAGGGCTAATTACTAACTTAGCTCTTATATTAAACATATTAATTCTTTTTGGCTTAATGTCATTTTTTCATGCAACGCTTACACTACCTGGCATAGCTGGAATAATTTTGACAATCGGTATGGCGGTCGACGCAAACGTTCTTATTTTTGAAAGAATACGAGAGGAATTGAAAAACGGAAAAACAGTGAGAGTGGCGGTTGATCTTGGTTATGAAAAAGCATTTTCTGCAATTATTGACTCAAACCTAACAACATTGATCGCTGCCGCATTTTTATTTCAATTTGGAACTGGCCCTGTAAAAGGTTTTGCAATAACACTTACCTTGGGAATCATAACATCAATGTACACGGCAATAGTTGTTACACATCAAATATATGATTCGTATCTCGCAGGAAGAAAAATAGAGAGATTGTCGATATAAGGGAGGCGATTAAAAAATTAAGAAAAATTATAAGGGTTATGAAAAATTACAAAAATTAAGTATTTCTTAGTTTTACTCAATCTTTCATAAACTTTTAATTATCTTTTCAAATTTTTTAATCGATTTTGGTATGATGCAGTTTTTCAAAAAAACAAATTTTGATTTTGTTGGAAAGAGGAATATTTTTTTTGTAATTTCAGGGTCTTTGATTTTAATTTCAATCTTATCTATTTTTTTTCACAAAGGATTGAACTTTGGGATTGATTTTACTGGCGGAACATTAGTGCAGTTGAAATTCAGTCAGCATGTACAGCTTTCCGATATTCGTTCCACTCTTTCTAAAAATGGAATCAACTGTGAACTTCAGGATTTTCCCCAGCAGAACTCCATTATTATAAGAGTAAAAAAAGGAGCCGACGAGAGTATTGCAAAAAAAATTCAAGATATATTTAAATTAGATATTTCAAATAATTCATTTGAACTTGAAAGAACTGAATATGTTGGTCCTACTATCGGCAAGCATTTAGTTAATCAGGCGTTTTTTGCACTTTTTTGGTCTTTTGTTGGGATTATTGTTTATGTTGCGTTCAGATTTAAATCTGGTATTTGGGGCTTTGCTGGGGTTATTGCAATTATGCACGATGTATTTATTACCGTCGGACTTTTTTCTATATTAAATAGAGAGGTTTCAATTACCATAATAGCAGCACTTCTTACACTTGCAGGCTATTCGATAAACGATACTATTGTTATATTTGACAGAATGCGCGAAAATATACGAATTTACAGAAAAGAGTCGCTATATGAACTAATAAATCGCTCCGTCAACGAAACACTTTCCCGTTCTATTATTACATCGCTTACAGTATTTCTGGTTCTTTTATCACTTTTCTTTTTGGGTGGTGAAGTGATACATGGTTTTTCACTTGTCCTTCTCCTCGGAGTCGTCATTGGTTCCTATTCTACGATTTTTGTCGCCGCCCCCATCGTTTACGAGTGGGAAATGAGAAAAACTGCGACCCGCCGAATTTAATACTACATCAATTAGTACTGATTTTGCTTGCGGATATTCATGTTTTTATCCGCGTAATCCGTGTTTTACGTTTTATGTGGGATAAAAAAACTCCTCAAAAATTGATTAAAGAAAAAATCTTCGATTATAAATTTATTGTTGTTTGTAGCTGGCAGTCTTATTTTTTAATGAAGATACCCATGCGAGGGTATTTGTTTGTCTTTCACACTGTGTCACAATAGCAACCAACTGTTCTTTGAAAAGTTAATAAGACAAAATTTATAAAATTTGGGACAAAATCCAGAAATTATCTTGTGGATAACTTTTGGATTGCTATAAAACGCAATTTTTTGGTATAACTGAGTATAGAACAGGGCATCCTTGTAGTTACATACTCCCAAGTTTCTCAATCAACCTTGCAACACCAAATATTGTGATCATTCTGGCTATGTTAAAGCAACTTGAAAATACCGACATCTCCGCTTTGAGACTGTGTCATAATTCTACTTTTGGCTATTGCGAGGCTTCCGAAGGAAGCCGCGGCAATCTCTTTCCGACGAGAAATGTTTTAAAGATTGTTTCGCTTCGCCCGTAATGACACACATTTTACTATTGTGACACAGTCTGAATGACAACCAAATGTAAAGTAGGCACACAAACCGTGTCTACAAAAGGCAAAAAGTAGAAAAGCAAGATACGATTCACGATTTATGCGTAAATAATAAAATGGAGGGGTCGCATAGTGGCCTAGTGCGGCGGTTTGCTAAACCGCTGTACATCTTAATAGGTGTACCGAGAGTTCAAATCTCTCCCCCTCCGATGTTATTAGATTGTTTTTTGGCACATTAAACTATTTTTCTTCCGACGAGGTTAAACTAAAGAAGTTAAATCCAACGAGGTTAAATTAAAACCCACCAGCCATTTCGTAAAGCAATTTTTTTCTTCCTTTCTAAAACCCAAAGTTCTTTTTGAATAACTTCATATTTCTTCGCAGATTGTTGCGAAGATAGATGTGAATGGTGTGTCTCTTTGCTAATTTTTTTCAAATCAATAAGTCGCATCGGCCTTCTTTTTAATATCTCCAAAATCTTTTGTTGAATGTCTGTTCCAATTTGTCCCATCTCATTTTTTTGACCATTTTCACCATTTTCATTAGAAATAATTTCACAGTTTTTTCCGAATAGTTTTTTGATTTTTAATAATTTTTTATATTCGAGTAACTTTGCATAATTTTCTGCAGGTGGTCTTACGACGGTATTGAGGTGAATCTTATCAGGTTTTATTTGCTCAATTGCTTTTTTTAATTCTTCAATATCCTCGTTGGAGTCATTAATATTTTTTACAAACATAACCTCTAACCAAATTTTTCCCTTGTAAATTTTTCTAAACTCCACAAGCCCATCAATTATTTTTTTTATATCAAGCGATTTATGGGGTCTATTTATTTTGTGAAAATTTAGGATAGCATCTAATGAAGGTGCAACAACATCCGCTTTCAGAAGATCGTTTCGAACACTTTTCATAAAAAGCAGTGTTCCGTTTGTGATGACAACCACCGGTATTTTCTTGCCTGTCGTCGAGCACAGCGCAATTTTTTTTATTTCAGAAATCATTTTACCAATGTTTGAATTAAGTGTTGGCTCTCCGCTTCCCGAAAAAGTAATGCAGTCAATTTTGGTTTTTGATTTAAGATATTTTTTTAATTCATTCAAAATAGGACTTACGGCAACATATTTTTTCCTTCGAAGTATAAGATTCGTTGTTCTACCTATCTGACAATAAATGCAATCAAGCGTGCAATATTTTGGTGGAACTATATCAATTCCGAGTGAGGCCCCAAATCTTCTCGATGGTACTGGTCCAAAAATGTATTTTTGCATAGAAATTTGAAAAATCTAATAGTGACTCGTATCTGGCAACTCGTAACTAACAGTCAATAACTTGTAATTTATGTTTATTTTACGTACCGTAATTATACCAAAACCTTGACATTTGTCAACAAAATTTATACACTAAAATCGGAACCTAAAACAATAAAAAAAAGTGGGTTTTTTTGCAAGATTATACAGATAATCAAAAGACCGTTTTTAGTCGAATATATAGGTGTTGTATCGGGAAAATAAAATGAAAACTATTTTACAAGTGGCACTTGATTTTGTTGATTTGAAAAGGGCGATAAAACTTGCCGATGAAGCAGTTGCAGGTGGAGCGGATTGGCTCGAAGCAGGGACTCCACTAATAAAAAGTGAAGGGCTTAATTGCATTCGAGAATTGAGAGCAAAATTTCCAAATATAAAAATTGTTGCTGATATGAAAACCGCTGATGTCGGTCGCATTGAAGTCGAAATTGCCGCAAAAGCCGGCGCAAATATTATTTCTATTTTGGGAACATCCGACGATGAAACGATAAAAGAATCTGTTTCAGCTGGTAGAAATTATGGGGCTGAAATAATAGTTGATTTATTGGGCGTTTATGATGTAGTAAAGCGTGCAAAAGAAGTTGAAAAATTGGGTGTCAATTATATTGGTATTCATGTTTCAATTGATGAACAGATGAAGGGGAAAATCGGATTTGATATTGTAAAAAAAGTTGCATCTGTAGTTAAAATTCCTGTTGCAGTTGCTGGAGGAATTAATTCCGAGAACGCCGTTGATGTTATAAAATCTGGGGCGAAAATTATTATTATTGGTGGTGCAATCACAAAATCAAAAAACGCAAAAGAAGAAACGCAGAAAATAAAAAAAGCAATTACTCAGAAGATAAAAATTAAAACAGAATTTTTCAACAGAGTATCTGAAAAAAACATAAGAGATATTCTTAAAAAAGTTTCAACCGCGAACATTTCCGATGCACTTCACAGAGAACTTCCGTTAAAAAATGTCTTTCCAGCATTTTTGCAAAAAGACTCTAAAATGATAGGTACAGCAGTAACGGTTAGGACACATCCAGGTGACTGGGCAAAACCTGTGGAAGCAATTGACGTTGCAAAAGAAGGTGATGTGATTGTTATTGATGCTGGTGGGGTGCCTCCTGCTGTATGGGGGGAACTTGCGACAAATTCTGCGATTAACAAAAAAATTGCTGGTGTTGTAATATATGGTGGAATAAGAGATATTGCAGATATTAGAAAATTAAAATTTCCAGCATTCGCGACGGTAATTACGCCTCAGGCTGGTGAGCCAAAAGGTTTTGGTGAAATAAATATTCCGATTATAATTTCTGGCGTGAAGATTCAACCAGGCGATTGGATTGTTGGTGATGATGATGGAGTTATGATTATTCCGAAAGATATTGCTGTTGAGTTCACAAACCGTGCGATGGATGTCTTGGAGAGAGAAAATCGTCTACGTAAAGAAATAAAAGATGGTTTCAGTTTATCAAAAGTTGCTGAACTTCTTAAATGGGAAAAAAAGTAAAGCAAAATAATGAACATACATTTTAAGACATTTGGATGCAAGGTAAATCAATGTGAGTCCAATGATATGGTTACACAGGTGTGTGTCGCTGGATGTACCATAACAGCAAAACCAAATGATGCTGATACTATTGTTATAAATTCTTGCACAGTAACATCTAATGCTGATCGTAAAATAAAGCAATATTTAAGAAGATGCCAACGACTTAATCCGACTTCAAAAATATATTTAACTGGCTGTTATGTTGATCGTGCACAAAAAGAATTAAAAGGCGAATTTCCGAGTATAAAATTATTTAGAAATTCTGAAAAGCAGAATCTCATAGACATTTTAGATTTTTCGTCGTCCAGTACTCCTATAAATGTGGGCACGAATTCTATTCGTGCGTTTGCACACGGTTACAAACAATGGGCTCAGCCACTTACCGCCACCTCACCTACGACGAACTCGCCAAACAGTTTACAATCTCCAGTATTTTCTGGCCATACACGTGCATTTGTAAATATTCAAAATGGTTGCGACGGTAAATGCTCTTATTGTATCGTGCCAAAGGTAAGACCAAAATTATGGTCGAAAAATATTGACGATATAATTTTAGAGATTAAAAATTATGTTTCAGCAGGATATAAAGAAATTGTTTTATGTGGAATACGGTTGGGAAAATATGGTTGGGGGTTGGCTGAAAATCTACCGTTGATTGATTTGATAAAAAGGTTGGAAAAAATTGACGGTCTTTATCGAGTACGACTTTCATCAATAGAATTAAATGATATTTCGGACGATTTAATTGAATTAATGTCGGCGTCAAAGAAATTATGCCATCATTTGCATATTCCCCTGCAATCAGGTGATGATGAAATTTTGAAAAACATGAATAGACCATACACCATAAATAACTTTTTTGATAAAATAAAAAAAATAAGAAAAAACGTTTCAGATATAGGCATTACTACGGATATTATTATTGGTTACCCAATTGATACCGAAAAAACACTTCAAAATACATATAATTTTGTAGAAAAATGTGCATTTTCCCGTCTTCATATTTTTGAATTTTCCAAAAGACCAAACACTGAAGCGGCTTTAATAAATAAGAGTTGTCCGTCAGCAATTATAAAAAAATGGAAGGAAAAATTTAGATTACTCGACTTAAAACTTCGTAAAGATTTTCTAAAAGAAAGTTTCACTTTTAGCAATAAAAAATTGGAAGTTTTAACCGAGTCAAACGGTTATGGTTACACATCAAATTACATCTATATCAAACTTCCAATAGCATATCCCGAGAATGAAATAGTGTATTGTGAAAAATAAAAAACTTCTAACCATTTTTGCTTTTATTATATGTAATTTTATATTGACCCTCATTTTGGGATGTCAATATTTTAAATTTATTAGCGGATTTCCATTAGAAATATTTTTTACAGTTATCGCACATATTTCTAATACCGCTACAATTTATATTATTCCAACTTTTTTTTTGTTCATTCTATGTTTTATAAAAATTCCGTTCCTAAAAATTGTTTCAGTAATTATATTTTTTGCTATTAATATTCTGGCTTTTGTAGACGCAGGAATTTATAGAATTTTCAGATTTCACATAAATGGTTTAGTTCTGAATATTTTCACTACGCATGGTGGCTGGGAATCTCTCGGGTTTAGTATTGCTACAAAAATTTTCTTTATTTTTGTAATTATATCGTTATTTTCTGCCGAATTATTTCTATACAATAATCTTTCTAAATTTTTTGCGAAAAAGGAAGTAAAAGAGGAATTTATAATTGCCAAAAAATATATTTTTTTTGTCTTTGCAATACTCGTTACCACTATAGTTATGGATAAAGGAATTTATGCTTACTCCGACTTGAAAAATATATCATGCATTGTTCGCCATAACAAACTTTTTCCATTGTATCAGCCACTCACAATTAAAAAATTTGCCAAAAAACATTTTAATATAAAAATTGATGAAGCAGTTTCATTTCGTTTAGATAAAAAACATTCAGGCCTCAATTATCCTCAAAAAAAATTGGAATTTTCCAAAGACCAAAATAATCTACCGAATATTGTTTTGATTCTCATTGATTCATTCAGGTTTGATATGCTCAACGAAGATATTACGCCAAATATTTATAATTTTAGCAAGGAATCGTTGGTTTTCAAAAATCATTATAGTGGTGGAAATTGTACTCGTTTCGGAGTTTTTTCTATTTTTTATGGGCTTTACGGATATTATTGGGATTTAATGCTCGGCGAGAGGCAACCACCAGTTTTTATGACATCACTTGCTCAACTTGGTTATGATTTTAAGATAGTTGCTTCTAGCGAACTTACTTTTCCAGAATTTAATAAAACCTGTTTTATTGAAATACCACCGAACAAAATCATGGACAAGCCAAAAGCCGACGATAAATCAGAAAAAGATGCTATCGTATCCAACGAGTTCATAAATTACATAGATAAGAGAGAGCATAAAACTCCATTTTTTGCATTTTTATTTTTCGATTGTCCGCACGGTAGTTATGATTCTCCTGATGCTTTCCAGAAATTTCAACCTGCTGCAAAAACCTGTAATTATCTTCTTTTAAACAAAAACAACGTTCAGCCAGTTTTTAATAAATACAAAAACGCCGTTCATTATGATGATTATCTTGTCGGTAAAGTTATAGATAAACTCAAAAAGCATAAATTACTAAAAAACACCGTCGTAATTATATCTAGTGATCATGGTGAGGCATTTTTTGAGAAGGGTTTTTACGGCCACAACCATAGTTTTTGCGAGGAACAAGTAAAGGTTCCATTAGTTTTTTATGTTCCCAGTTATCAACATAAAAAATATACAAACATGACAAGTCATTTGGACATACTCCCAACACTAATGTCATTTATCGGTTGTAAAAATTCACCCGATGATTATTGTCAGGGAATTCCACTTTTTGATAACAAAACCTGTCTAACCTCGTTTGATCGGGGCAATCAAACAGGGGAGGGAGTTGGACAGGAAAGAAAATTTGTTGTTTCTTACACTTGGGGTGAGATGGCTATAATTAACAATAACTTAACCGCTGAGATTCCGTTTGAAACTCACAATATGACAGGCATAAAAATATACAACAATAATTACGAAGAACTTTGCAGTGCAGAATATAAAAAAGATGTTGTTTTTCATTTGGCAAAACTTCAAAAAGAAATAACAAGATTTCAAAAATAGAAAAAGAGTAAGTTGCTCGTCTCTGTAATAATTTTGGCAAGTTTAATGATGGCAAACAATGACAAATGTCAAAAAACCTACCTTCAAGACATACACTTTTAGCTCTTAAATAACAAATTTTTTTCAAAAAACTGCTTGACAAAATGCTAAAAATTTTCTATAAATACTGAAATGTGTGATTGTGTATTTTGCAAGATTGTTGATAAAAAAATTCCTGCGAAAATTGTGCAGGAAACAACAGATTTAATTGCCATACAAGATATCAATCCGCAAGCACCAATTCATATTATAATAATTCCAAAAAAACATATACCCTCGCTAAATAAAATTATTAAATCCGATTTAGATGTTATTGCGAATGTTCATTTTTTAGCAAAGGAATTAGCAGAAAAAGAAAATATAAGTGAAGGTGGTTACAGATTAGTGGTGAATACAAATCTCGATGCAGGCCAATCAGTTTTTCATATTCACTGGCATCTTTTAGGCGGTAGAGTTATGAATTGGCCTCCTGGATAAATAAACCCGACGACAAGTATCGAATAAAAGCATCGAATAAAAATATCAAGCAGTTGTTACATATTTATTCGGTGGTACTCAACTAAAATTTGATTTATATTCGAATATAGCGAAGCAAAAAAAGGTGGTGTTTAACTTGGCAAATATAAAAGTAAAAGAAGGCGAATCGATGGAAGGAGCGCTCAGAAGATTCAAAAGAGAATGCGAAAAAGATGGCATCTTGGCTGAAATCAAAAAGCGCGAGTTTTACGAAACACCATCAATTAAAAGAAAACGTAAGGCTGAAGAAGCAAGAAGAAAATTGAGAAAAAGAATTTTTTTCAGATAATTTTCAGATAAAAATAAATATAAAAGCGATTTATGAAACCGAGTTACTGTGGCGAGGTGTTGCTTTGAAATCTCGTGAATTGTGGTTTGTGAATCTTGTTTTTTGTAGTAGGTTTGGTAGTAGGTTCGGTAGACGGTGGTTTTGAAATCCCACGGCATTGAGGCTGTGTCGCAATAGTAAAATGTGTGTCATTACGAGCGAAGCGAAGCAATCTCGAACTTCAGCTTCAACACAGAGATTGCCACGGCTTCCTTCGGAAGTCTCGCATTCAGGCTGTGTCGCAATCCATCTTTTACCATCTATCGTTGGATTGCAGTACCATATTTTACCATCAGTTGCTATCTTCTATAAAAATGCAACTTTTTATCTCATTGCTACACAGTCTCAATGACAAATTGTCGTCATTGCACATAAGACATCGCATGAGTAAATTCGTATCTACAAACTACTTCTTGCTTCTCGTATTTCGAGGTTTGTATAGAATGGAGGTGCAGATTGAAATTAAAAGAGTTTTATGATTTTATTGTGAAAGAAGGAATTTTGTCTGATCCGCGTGGCGAAGAACAGGTAATGAAAAATTTGTCAATTTCAAAACAGAAATACGATAAAATTGATAATGAAAAAAAATTAGAGTTTGACATTGAATCTCTACAAAATCCTTACAAGGACACAAGAATACTGAACGGCTTCGGTGACGAAGAAATAAAATCAATTCTCGTTGGTATTGATATTGACACAGCAGAAATTATACTTGCAGAATGTCTTAAAAAATCTGGGAAAAAAATTGATTTGGTTTTATCACATCATCCGTCAGGCTATGCTTATGCAAATTTTTATGAGGTCATGGGAATGCAATCGGAAATTCTCGAAAAATTCGGAGTGCCCATAAATGTTGCTGAGGGACTTTTGTCAAAAAGAATGAAAGAAGTTGCTCATCGAGTGATGCCAGTAAATCACACAAAAAGTTGTGACGCTGCAAAGCTTTTGGGAATTCCATTTATGTGTGCCCATACCGTTGCAGATAATCATGTTGCGAAATATCTTCAAGAAAAATTTGATTTAGCAAAACCGTATTTTGTTTCCGATGTGGTTAAAACGTTAAAAGCAATTCCAGAATATAAAAATGCCATTACTGAGACAGTGGGTCCTAAAATATTAGTTGGAGACGAAGAAAATCGTGCTGGTAAGGTGTTTGTTGATATGACAGGTGGCACCGAGGGTGCAATTGAATTTTTAGAGAAACTTTCTATTGCTGGTGTAGGAACAATTATAGCGATGCATATGTCGGATGAGCATATAAAAAGTGCTGAAAAGTCAAACATAAATATAGTAATTGCAGGTCACATTTCCAGCGACAACCTCGGGCTTAATCTACTTTTTGACAAAGTAGAAAATAATTTCGGACCCGTTAATTTCATTCCTTGTTCAGGCTTTCGACGACTAAAACATAGTTGATAAAAAAATCGTCAACCGAAAAAAAATCCAAAATACAGAAGATACAGTGTTTAAAAAAACCAGAATCAAGAACTGGTAGTCCTATCTTTGTATTTTTTGCATTCTTTGTGGTAAGATTTTTATGCTAATTGAGGAAGCAACAATTCAGAAAGTTTTAAGTGCTTGTGATATTGTAGATGTGCTTGAAGGATATATTCGTCTTACAAAATCAGGCAGTAATTTTAAGGCAAGATGTCCGTTTCATAACGAAAAAACACCTTCTTTTATGGTAAGCCCTCAAAAGCAGATTTTTCATTGCTTTGGGTGCAATGCTGGCGGTAATGCAATAAGTTTTGTAATGAAAATAGAAGAGCTTACTTATCCTGAAGCAATCTGTAAACTTGCACAAAAATATAATATAGAAATAAAAGAAACTTACTCTGAGGCTGATAGTAAATTATCGCAAGAACGCAATACAATTTATAAAATATTAGACGACGCCAATTTGTTTTTTCAGAAACATCTTGACGATAATACCACTATAAAAAACTACCTTAAAAAAAGAGGATTAACCGACGAAACGATAAAAAAATTTAAAATAGGTTATGCCCCCAAATTATTTCAAGCACTTCTAAATACTTTCATCAAAAAAGGATATTCAAAAGATTTACTTTACAAAGCTGGGGTTATATCGTCTAATAAAGATAGAGATTTTTTTATCGACAGAATAATATTTCCAATTTTTGATATTACCGGCAGAATTGTTGCTTTTGGTGGCAGAGTTTTGAAAGATGCGGTTCAACCTAAATATCTTAATTCACCCGAGACAACACTTTATTCAAAAAGTAGAATACTTTATGGTCTTAATTTTGCAGGGAAATCAATAAGAGAAAATAATTCTGCAATAATACTTGAGGGTTACATCGACGTTATTATGTGTCATCAGTATGGAATTACAAATACCATTGCTACCCTAGGCACCGCTTTTACGCAGCAGCACTCTTTGCTATTAAAAAGATACACCGATAATATAATCGTTTCACTTGACTCTGATGCGGCTGGTCGTTCGTCTGCAATAAGATCGTGCGAGGTGCTTCTTAACGATGATTTATATGTAAAAATTGCCCAACTGCCAGATGATAAAGATTCTGATGAAATTTTAGTTTCCGACGGTGCAGACAAATTAAAAAATATTTTTTTAAATGTAAAATCATATATTGATTTTTTTATTGATGAAAAATCGAATTCTTTTGATGTTAAGACCATTGAAGGTAAAAGGGGTATTGTAAAATTAATTCTTCCAGTTTTATCGAAAATTCCGAATGCTGTTGTAAAATCAGAATATATAAAAATACTTTCTGAACGACTTGGACTAAAAGAAGAAATTATAAAAATGGAAATTACTCGGCTTAAACCCGAAGTAGAATATTACAACAACAACTCAACACAACAAACAAAAAAGATTGAAAACGAAATTAATATAGTGGAAAGAAATCTTATATCAGCAATATCTTCCAACATTAAACTTGTGGATTATATACCAGAAAATTTGCAAATTGATTTTGTAAGCAATAGAACAAAAAAAATTATTGATGTTTTTCGAAATTTAAGAAAAGGAGGCAGAAATTCTGTTACACCTGCTGAATTAATGGAATTGACGAATGATGATATTATTTCTGAAAGCCTGATAAACAGTTCTAATCTACCTGATGCCGAAAAATTTGTAAAATCATTTATAGATACTGTGTTGGTAAATATAGAAAAAAAGAAATTGGAAAAAATAAAAGTTAGCGATATAAAACAATTTGTAGAAATTTCTAGAAAAATCAAAGGGTCAAAAAAAAATCTTTAATAAAGGGTGATAAAATATTGGACACACAAACTATTGTGGCTGTAGTAAGTGTTGTTGGTTGTGATGTTGACTGCAGACACGGTTTGTGTGGATGGTGCGACTAACCGAGATTGCTTCGTCACTCATTTCATTTGCTTCTCGCAATCAGACTGTGTCACAATAGCAAAATGTGTGTCATTACGAGCGAAGAGCGAAGCAATCTTTAAAACATTTCTCGTCGGAAAGAGATTGCCGCGGCTTCCTTCGGAAGACTCGCAATGGTATAATGGAAAAGCAAGCTTCCTTCCGGGGAGGTCATAAAGTAACGCATAAAAGCGCAGACCTTTTGTGATCTTTTCAAACGATCAAAAGTGGTGTATAATATATACACCGGACTTTAACCTCGGTAAGGA
>JBDRIG010000010.1:0-48449 GCA_043816185.1 Elusimicrobiota bacterium
GGGAATTGCTTCGCGGAAACGCCTCGCCTTTGAGGGCGGGCTCTCACTCGCACCGCTAAAAGTCATAAGGTGAAAAATAATAGTGTATGCGGTGCTCCGTGAGGTTCCTCTCAGCAACCCCCTCGCTCTGCGATTAAAAAAAAGGTGTCCCGATAAATCGGGAAGGCTCTGTGGAAACTTTTCCATCGCTCTGCGATTGAAGAAGGTGGAAAAGAATACAAAAGAAGAGTAAAAAAAGATGACTATTTTGGGTATTTCTGCTGCGGCATTAAATAGTCGAAGTGAGCTGCTTCTCAATTCACTTTTAGATGAGTTTTTAAAAAGCGGGGATGATGTTGAAAAAATTTTCATCCGCGACTTAAAAATATTTTTTTGTAGTGGGTTTCGCTGCTGTGAAAAAACTGGGAAATGTAACATTAGCGATGGTATGCAAATAATAGAAAAAGCGATTCTGTCATCGGATATCATCGTCGTTTCTACTCCGATTTATTTTACATCTGTTCCAGCAAAATTGAAGGCAGTTGTAGACAGATGTCAGCTTTACTGGGTAAGAGAAAATATTTTAGGACTTTTGCCGTTATCGCCATTGTCAAAAAAAGGATTTTTTATATCGACCGCTGGCAGAACCCCAAATTTTAGTCATGCGGAAACGATAATCAAAGCGTTTTTCAGTGTATTCAACATAAAATTTTGTGGGAAGTTTTATCTTCCAAATACTGACGGACTTGATAGTAAACAATTTGTGAAAGCGATTAAAGATGTAAAAAAATTGAAGATGTAAAAAATAAACACCCGAATAAAAGTGTCAGATAGAGATACTGAATGAAGACATCGAATTGTTCAGTTGTATTCGATTAACATTTGATTTATGTTTGGGTAAGGAGTGGGGTGGCCATGAGAACAGTTATTGACAAGGATGTTTGCACTGGATGTGGATTGTGTTGTGATACGTGCCCAGATGTTTTTGAGATGCAGGACGCAGTAGCGGTTGTAAAAACTTTGGAAGTTCCATTATTGTCACAAGACAGTGCCAAACAAGCAGCATCTGATTGTCCTGTGGAAGCGATAAAGGTTGAATAAACATTGGTAATGACACCGAACAAAACCGTCGATACAATCTAATTTAGTCTGGTTTAGTTTGGCTCGACTTGGTTCAGTTCAGTTCTGTTGTCATTCAATTGTATCCTGGTAGGAGTGAATAAAGTGAGCGACATTATTGAAGTAAGATGGCATGGTAGAGGTGGTCAAGGTGCAAAAACTGCAGCACTTCTTTTTGCGGAGGCAGCATTTGCGACTGGAAAATATGTTCAAGGTTTTCCTGAATATGGTCCTGAAAGGATGGGCGCACCCGTCCAATCGTTTAACCGTTTGTCAGATATACCAATTACACTTCACTGTGGAATTGCAAATCCAAATTTTGTTGTTGTGCTTGATCCTACGCTTATGAAAACGGTTGATGTGATAAGTGGACTTTCAAATGAAGGTGCGATAATTGTTAACACGGAAAAATCTGTTGACGATATGAGAAAAGAGTTAAATTTTAAAGGTAGAGTTTTTGTTATTAATGCCTCGAAAATTGCAAAAGAGTGTTTTGGGAAGGAAATTCCAAATACTCCAATGATGGGTGCGTTAGTAAAGGTTACAAACTTTTTAGAAATTTCTGGTGTTTTAGAAGATACGAAGAAAAAACTTGAAAAGAAATTTTCCCATAAGCCAGAAATAATTGATGGCAATATAAAGTCAATAAAACGAGCTTATGACGAGGTTGTGGGAGAGTAAAAATGTTGAGTAAAATAAAGTCTGTTCCAAGCAGTGTCTCTGGTGGAGAAAAAAAACTTGGTTGGAAAGAATTGCCAGAAGGTGATATTTTAGAGGCAGGAACTGCAAAAAACTTTAAGACGGGCGATTGGAGAAGTTCACGACCAATCTATAATGCTGAAAAATGTATTCAGTGTTTTGTTTGTTGGATAAATTGTCCAGATTCATCAATAATTACTAAAGACGGAAAGATTACAGAGATTGATTACGACCATTGTAAAGGTTGTGGTATTTGTGCGAGAGAATGTCCGCCGAAAGTAACTGCGATAACAATGGAAGAAGAAAGAAAATAAACGCGAAAGAGACACAAAAAAAATGCAAAATTGACACAAAAATTGTAGTGGCGGATTCATCTGCTCACTTTCGTGTCGGTTTAACGAGGTTTTATATGAAAACAGCAAAAACAGGAAACGAAGCAATGGCAGAGGCGATGCGTCAGATAAATCCTGATGTTGTTGCCGCATATCCTATTACACCTGCGACGGAAATCGTTATGATTTTTTCACAGTTTGTTGCCGACGGGCTTGTCGACAGCGAATATGTCGCTGTCGAGTCAGAACACTCCGCAATGTCAGCATGCATAGGTGCTACTATCGCTGGATGTCGTGTTATGACATCAACATCTTCACAGGGACTTGCACTAATGTACGAAATGCTTTATATTGCCGCAGGATTACGACTACCAATTGTGGTCGCCGAAGTCAACCGCGCACTTTCATCACCTATAAACATTCACGGTGATCACTCTGATACGATGGGTGCGAGAGATTCCGGCTGGATTCAAATTTTCTCTGAAAATTCGCAAGAGGCATACGATAATATGATTCAGGCAATTAGGATTGCCGAATCGGCGAAACTTCCAACAATGGTTACTACAGACGGATTTATTATTAGCCATTGCATGGAAATTATTGATGTACTTGCTGACGATGACGTGAAAAAATTTGTAGGTGAGTATAATCCAGAGAGATTTTTGCTTGATACAAAAAATCCGTTTACGTGTGGTGCAATTGATCTACAAGATTACTATTTTGAACACAAAATGCAGGAAGTAGAAGCAATGAAAAATTCCAGAAAAATTATTTTGGATGTTGCCGCAGATTTCAATAAAAAATTTGGTCGTGAGTACGGGTTATTTGAAAAATATAAACTTGACGATGCGGAAGTTGTTATTGTCTGCATGGGTTCTACTGCTGGTACCACAAAATTTGTTGTTGACGAATTGCGTGCAAAAGGAATTAAAGTGGGATTGCTGAAGCCGAGAGTTTTCAGACCATTTCCTTACAGAGAAATAGCACGGGAATTGTCCAAAATTAAGGCACTTGCGGTTTTGGATCGATCAGATACTTTTTCGTCTTACGGTGGGCCGCTTTTTACTGAAATTACATCTGCACTTTTTACATCTAATTTTCAAGTTCCGACTGCAAACTATGTTTATGGTTTAGGCGGAAGAGATATGAATACCGAACAAATAAAATCAGTTTTTGAAGATTTGTTCAAAATTGCTCAAACGAAAAAGGTTGATAAACCTATAAGTTATGTCGGTGTAAGAGAATAAAAAAGGATAAAAATCTATGGCTAATTTAAAAGAACTATCAAAAAAAGAGGAACTGTTTACTGGTGGACATCGATTGTGTGCAGGGTGCGGTGCGGGAATTATTGCAAGGCAGGTTTTGATTGCATGTAATGATTTAGGAAAACCAGTTGTCGTAGCAAATGCTACTGGCTGTCTTGAAGTTGCAACCACAATTTTTCCATTCACAGCGTGGAAAGTACCATGGTTTCATTCTGCATTCGAAAATGCTGCTGCAACAATTTCAGGAATAGAAACCGCTTACAATGCTCTTAAAAAAAGAGGGAAAATCTCAGAGGACATAAATTTTATAGCGTTTGGTGGCGACGGTGGAACCTACGATATTGGATTGCAGTCATTGTCGGGTGCAATGGAAAGAGGCCATAGAATTCTTTATATTTGCTATAACAATGAAGCCTATATGAACACAGGTATTCAGCGTTCATCGGCGACACCAAAAGGAGCACACACAACAACCGCTCCGTCGGGTGAAAAATCTTTTGGAAAAGTTCAAGCAAGAAAGGATTTAACCGCAATTATGATTGCTCACAATGTTTCATATATTGCACAGACAGCACTCGGTTTTCATAACGATTTAATCACAAAGGTTCAAAAGGCATTGAAAACTGAAGGCCCAACATTCATAAATATTATGCAACCGTGCCGACTTGGATGGATTTATCCACCAGAAGAAACTGTGCGATTTGGCCGACTTGCTGCGGATACCTGTGTTTGGCCTATTTATGAAGTTGAAAACGATGTTTACAAACTGAATTATAAGCCGAAGGAGAAAAAACCAATTACCGAATGGTTAAAAAAACAGGGGAGATTTAAGCATCTTTTTTCTACTGACAAAACAGGTCAGCTTTTGACGGAAAACGAAAATGTAATAAAACAAATTCAGGAGAATGTTGATAAAAATTGGGAAAAACTTCTCAAACTTTGCGAGGGAAACTAAAAAATTAGTTGTAGTAACTGACGGTGACTGACAGCGACTAGTTTTGTTATTTTATAGTTATGAGTTCGGAGTTTGTGAAGTGTATATCGTATTGAAACTGAACAAGTTCAATGTGTTAGTGCAACACCGCTGACGCTGGATTGAATCCGGGAAGGAAGCGTGTCAAAAGATGCTGATTTTTGACATGGGATGCTATTTTCTACTTGACATGCTTTTCCATAGATGACGCTGGATTGAATCCGGGAAGGAAGCGTGTCAAAAGATGCTGATTTTTGACATGGGATGCTATTTTCTACTTGACATGCTTTTCCATAGATGACGGGCAAGGTATGGTCGGTGATCGTCCTCGTACTCGTGAATCGTTTTTCACTTCTCGCTTCTCGTTGTAAAGAATTGAAAATAAAGGAGAAAAATTAAAATGACAAAAAGAATTTCTTTGATTGCTGGCAATTGGAAAATGAATAAAACAGTTAATGAGTCGGTGGAATTAGCAAATGCTCTCAAACAAAAATTATCAGCGAGTTCTGCATCACAATGTGGAACAAACTCCACAAATAATTGTGAAGTGCTTATATGTCCTCAGTTCATATCGCTTGTTGCGGTAAAAGAGGCTATTAAAGATACTGCAATAAAGTTAGGTGCACAAAATATGTATTTTGAAAAATCCGGTGCTTACACGGGCGAGATTTCCCCTTCAATGCTAAAAGATGTCGGCTGCGAGTATGTAATTATAGGTCATTCGGAAAGAAGGCAGTATTTCAATGAGACCGACGAAAATGTCAACAAAAAAATGAAGGTTGCTTTTGAAAATTCGCTTATACCAATTGTTTGTGTTGGTGAAACATTACAACAGCGCGAAAAAAACGAAACATTTTCAGTTATTGAAAAACAAATAAAAATTGGTGTTGCGGGACTGTCAGAAACGGAAGAACAGTCGAAAAAACTCGTTATTGCATATGAGCCTGTTTGGGCAATAGGAACAGGAAAAACGGCAACACCACAGCAGGCAGAGGAAGTTCACGCATTTATCAGAAAAATTTATACTGAAATGTATGGGAAAAACGCCGCAGAGAGCGTTCGTATTTTATATGGTGGATCTGTCAAACCAGATAATGTTTCTGAAATAATGAAACAGTCAGATATTGACGGTGCACTTGTTGGCGGAGCATCACTTAAAGCGGATGATTTTATTAAACTCGTGCAATATTAGATGTAGGTAATTCGATAAAACTATTCTTACAATATTTTGATTAAAAATGTAAAGGTGATAAATAAAAAACTTGTAGAAATTAAAGATTTATTAAGGCTAAAAAAGTACTATAAAAATGAAAATAACGCAGTGATATACGAAAAAGATATTAAGCGATTAGAAACCATTGTTAATAAGAAGAAATTTTATGATTCAAGATAGAGTAAATCTATTAATGAACTTATGGAAAAAACAGCAGAAGACATTAAATTGAGAGAAAAAGGAGCACAAAAATCTATTATAACAGATGTTTCGGCTAGGCATATTCATTTATGTCAAAAAGATTTAGAAAAACTTTTTGGCAATGAATATAAACTGACAAAAGACAAGGACTTAATACAACCTAATGAATTTGCTTCGAAAGAATTTGTTACTATCAAAGGGGCAAAAGGTGAAATTAGGAACGTTCGTATTTTAGGTCCGATAAGAAAATTTACACAGGTTGAAATTTCTAAAACAGATTCTTTTGTTCTCGATATAAATGCGCCGTTAAGGGTGTCGGGTGATATAAAAAATTCTGCGCCGATAACGATTATTGGAACCAACGGAACAATCGAACTAAAAGAAGGATGTATTATTGCAAAAAGACATATTCATTTTTCACCGCAGGATGCGGAATTTTTTCAATTAGAAAACGGCGAAACAATTCGTGTGAAAAATGAGGGAGAAAGAGGGCTTATTTTCGATAATGTCGTTGTTCGGGTTTGCCAAAATATGGTATTGGAGTTTCATGTTGATACCGATGAGGCAAACGCTGCTGGAATAAAAAACGGTGATAAGGTAATAATATTTTAAGAAAAAAATTGGAAACAAAAAATAAAAAATGAAAATTGCAATCGGAAGCGACCATCGTGGTTTCAAGTATAAAGAAAAACTTATAAAATTTTTATCAAAAAATTATGAAATAAAAGATTTTGGAACTTTTTCAGAAGAGTCTTGTGGCTATCCTGATTATGCCTACAAAGTTGCAAAAGCGGTTACATCAAAAAAATTTGATAAAGGAATTTTAATCTGCGGCTCTGGTGTCGGCATTGGTATTGCTGCAAACAAAGTAAAAGGCATCCGCGCAGCATTGGGTTACTCGGAAAAAGCGGCAGAATTTTCAGTAAGGCATCTTAATGCAAATATAATCTGTTTTTCAGAAGATTTTCCGATTGTAACAATCAAAAAAGCGATCAAAAAATTTTTTTCAGCAAAATTTGAAGGTGGTCGTCATTTAAGAAGAATTCAAAAAATAGAAAAAATTGAGGGGGAAAGGTGAGAAATACATGGCAGGTGTGGAACATAACGCAGAACAAATGTAGGACATGGAAGTGGTTTTTACTCTACACTCTATACCTTACACTCTGCACTCTACTTGGTGCTCAAGACGTAAATCAGCTTGTTGCTACTGGTAATAGATTTATAAAAGAAGGAAAATATAATGAAGCGACTGAAGTATTATTTGAGGCAAAAAGATTAGACAGCCAATCTCCATTTCCAGACATTGCTTTAGGCATGATGTTTTTGCAGAAAAACGATTTGTGGAAAGCCGAGATGCACTTGAAGACAGCAGAGTCACTTAGCAACGACCCGTCTGTTCAGTATATGCTCGCACTTCTTTACGAAAAAAATGGCAATAAATACGATGCAATAAATTATTGGAATAAGCTTAGTAGAAATCCGAATTTTAAAGAAACTGCAAAAAAGCACCTTCTATTTTTAGGAGGCGCAAGGTGAGACAGATAAAAATTAGTTCGATGGGTTTTCTGTGGAGAAATAAGAAGTTGGAAGCGAGAAACAAGAAGCGTTCTTATCTTTTACTATTTACCATTTACTGTTTACTGTTTGCTGTTTTTACAGGATGTGCTACAAAAGCAGTAGTAAAAAAGGACTACAATTTTTCAGCTATAAAAAAGGTTGCCGTTTTTAAATTTTCTGGCAACGGTGGTGAAGCGGTAAGCAACGAATTCATAAGGCAGTTTTTAGCGTCAGGTGTAAACGTGGTTGATAGAACCAGCGATGTAATGGCAAATGCAAAGTCGCTCAATGTAGATGCTGTTGTTTCTGGACACGTTACCGAGTTTAATCCATCAAACAAACTTTTGATATTTAAGGAACATGGTGATATTGTGATTGCTAACAGGGTATATCCAATAAGTGGTACGACGGTAACATCTACTGGTTCATCGTTTGGTTTAGAGGATGCAAATGTTTACAGTGTTTCGGCATCCGTTTCAATTTCTGTAAAAATGACCGACATCGTAACAGATGAAATTGTATGGAGTGATTCAAATTGTTATGAAGCATTAGATATAAATACCGCCGTTAAACTTCTTGCGTCGTCGTTTAAAAAATCGCTTAAAAGATATTGGAAAGAATTGGAATAGTAATGACGAATGAGGACAATATTATTTGTGATTCTGGTACGCTGAAAAATATTCTTTAAGACCATCGATAATCGTACTCGAAACTTTTTCTATATATTTTTTATCGTTAAGAAGTTTACTGTCGTCTTTATTCGAAAGATACCCATATTCTATTAAAATTGATGGTACTTTTGCAAACTCAAACCCCATAAGATGTTGTTTGCGAATGCCATCAACAATAATTCCGGATTTTTTAATTTTTTGATAAACTGTTTCTGCAATTTTTTTTGAGTCCTCTTTATACCACATCACTAAAACACCACGTTTTTTTTTGTTTGAAGACCAATTGCAATGAATCCGTAAAAACAAATCCGCTTTTTTTAAATTGGCAAATTCTGCACGAAGTTGATTATCATCATCTTGGCTTTTTGCATAACGCCAATAATTTTTTCTACTACGCGTAAAATAAGTAGTTACCCCTTCCTGTAAAAACATTTCTTCAAGAACATCAGATATATCGATGACAACGTCCATTTCTTTTGTTCCACCTGCACTTTTGCATCCATAATTAACAATTTCATCTTTTGCCTGCTCGACGTCTGCTTCACAGCCTGCTTCACAGCCTGCTCGGCAGTCTGCTTCACAATTCGTCAGACAGCGTGCTAAATGAGACTTTTTGCATCCATGCCCAGGGTCAATTACGATAACTTTTTTCATTAACGATTCAGCGTTAGAAAATGTCAATATGAAAAAATAAATTACTAAAAAGATATTTAAAAAGATATATTTTTGATTTTTAATACGCATTGTGACAAACCTCATTAGACTATTATATTGTTGGATTTATTATATGATATATTACTTAGCAAATCAACCTATTTTTTGCAATTAAAAAATATACTACGAATACTCTATTTCCGACAGACTGGGCTAACCAAAATATCAGAATAGCGTTTAACTTAAAATTTCAAAAAAACCTTGACGAAACGCTAAAAATTCTTTATACTCACTGGTGTGAAGGTAGTGCAAAGAATGCTGAGAAAATAAAAAAGGTCGTTTTCAAAAAAGTTGTCTTTTTTAGTGTTGTGGTGAGGAGGAGGTAATCATTATGCGAAATCTAAACAACCAGAATGGCGTTGTGGGGCTTATAACGATAATAGGGTTTTCGATTTTGCTTTTGTATACTGGGTTAGGTTTTAATGTAGTATCTAAAGCATTACATCAAACTGTAACACTGGAAGAAAATTCTCAAAAAGCACTCTACACAGCCGAATCGGGTTTAGATATAGCAATGACATTACTTGATAAGGAAAAAATTGTAATTGACACAGGTCAGACCTACACATTTACAAGTACAGTTACTACGCAAGGATTTTGCGATGTTTCAGTAACTAACCAAAGTTTTCATGATGGCGCAACTTTTTACATAGTTACTTCCACCGGTAGAGTTAAGGCATTTAATGCAAATGTGTATAGGCATTGTAGTTTAGAATTTTCAGTTTCAACTGAAACTGCTGTAATATATTTTCTTTATAACGGTGGTGGTGACACTAACGATATATTTACAATTGATCCATGGAATACAGCAAATGTTCCTGTTACATGGTCTGATGGTGATACAAACGGTACCATTCATTCCAATTGCAATATGGTTTTGGATCCATATTCAGGCGGTGGTTCACTTAATATAACAGGTAATGTTAGCGCAACAGGAACTGTTACTAAAAACGATGTTACAATTACTGGTTCGATATCCACGGGCGTTCCAAGAGCCGCCAGTATTCCCCCGTATACTTTTAGTATGTCTCCAGAGGGTATTCCAGAAAATCCAATGACGTTTCCAGTACCCACTTATTCCACTAATCAACTTGATTATAACAATACTGCTTTTTGGGCCGCTAACGGTTATACTCAACAGATACTACCAGGTGGTTCAATGATTAATAGTCAAGTTTTAAACAAGAAAATAATTTATGTGACAGGAGATGCTAATTTTACCAACAGCCCAACGATTACGGGGCAGGGTGCGATTATTGCCGAAGGAAGGATTATCAGAAGTTGGAATACTCGATATGTACTCGATTATTTACCTCCAGATGTTCCCAATCGCAATGTTGGGCTACTTACTAATGATATGAGCGGTGATTCTTGGGGGTGTGGTGCAAATGTTGATATAAATACTGAAGTGTATTCTCGGGGCGGTATTGGTTTTTGGGTCGATGGTGGTTTAATTACTATTAGAGCCGGTGGTACCATAAGGGCAAATGGTGCTATTACAATGGGAACTGGTACAAGTGGTGGTAGTTATGATATACAAGGTTCCATATATGCCGGTACTATAAATAATAGTATTCGTCCACTTGGTAATATAGGCGTTGCGGGAGGTCCACAAAAAATAATTATACGTGATCTTCTTCACCTTGCTATAAATAGGAATTGTTCGATTTTTTCAGAAATACAGGTAACAAATGGTAATTTTGATCTTTCAATAGATGGTCCTACTGTGGTACTCGCAAACAAGGTTGTAGCAAGAAATGTGAGAATGTGGCGAGGTACTTCTGGTGGAATCTTTCAATTAACCAATGTTAATATCAATTGTTATGGTGGCGATTTTTGGTGTGGAACGAGTGGAACTTGGAATCCGAGAGTTGCTAGCGTCACCGGTCAGATAAGAGCATCAAATGACGTAAATTTCTATTGGTATGGTGATTTAGGACCAGACAGTTCTCAAATAACCGCCGATATCTATGCAGGAAGAGATATAAAATTCTATTCTGATGCGGTGAGATATAATATTGGTGGAAGACTTTTTGCTACACGTGATATAAATGCTACTGGTTTTGGAACAAGTAATCCTAAGAGTTCAAAATTTACGAATGTAGAAATGCGCTGCGGAAGAGATATTAATCTTGGAACGTGGTCATATCCTGTCGTAGGTTTTTCAGGACTCGTTCAATGTGCTGGTTCTTGCTCGGTCAATAATTTTAGCGGAGCAATGAGTGGTGCTATTATGTGTAATGGCAGGTTTAGTGTTAATAATGATACCGAGAGTGGAACAGGTACTTTTACGGGTTCTATATTAGCTGGATTGGATTCCAATCCTACTATAGCAGGGGGTATATATTTTAAAAGAATGACATCCTTAACATTTAATGTGGCAAGGGCAGAACAATTACAGCAAACACTTTCTACTGCAAGTAGAGTATCCAGATTTGAGTGGCGTGATTGGTGAGTGAAGGTTGCGGTGTGAAGAGTTTTTCTATAGTGGAGTTCATCGGGCCAGTTTCTCGTTACCAATTTACTATTTTTACAACGATCTGGTAACGAAATCACTTATTTTTATGATAATTTTATCTCACAAGAAAATTCGATGTTTCAATAATAAAGGTATAGGCTTAATAGAAATAATGCTGTGCGTTATGATTTTGCCAATCATTGTTGTTGGTTTTTATTTACTTTTCTCTGGCAATACAAAACAGATTATTTTTTCTGAAGTAGGAATAAGAGCATTTTCATTAGCACAAGAAAAAATGGAATCAATCAAAAACGATTTTAAGGTTAGTACTTACAAGTATATTATTCCTGCTAATTATCCACCAGAAAGTAGTAAAACGATTTTTCAACAATCGGGCTTTAGAGCAACAAGAACAGTTACTATTATTGGTTGGGATGTTGACACGAACCAGCAGGTAGTGGTAGGAGCTGCAGCCGAGGACTATAGAATAGTAACTGTTACTGTAAGTTATTATGCTGGTGGTATACCATTCAGAAAAAGGCTTGCCTGTATTTTTTCGTCGTAGGAAAACACCACTTCGTTAAGCGACTCAGTTACCTGTTAGCTAACAAGTAGTGCTAAGAAATACATATCTTATACCCAACTCAAATTGTATAAAAAACCAACTGAGGTTCGTTAAAATGTTTAAAGTGTGGGAGTAAATTGAAAATATTTTTATGATAATTTTATCCAATAAGAAGATTCGAAGTGCAGGATTTACATATATAGAATTGTTTATATATTTGATCTTACTTGGTATTATCACATTTGTTATAGTTATATTTTTTACTGCTTTAACCAAGGTTTTGGTAGTTGGAAAAGTAAAGCAAGAGGCAACAGAAAAAGCTGGAAGGGCGTTGTATGGAGGAGCGGGACAAGGAAGCGAGAACAGTTTGGCTAATGAAATAAGGCGAATGCGTTTTATTTCAGCAACCAGCCCAACTGATATAAGTAGTACTGTAATTAATTTTGTTATAGATGTAGACACTATAAGTTATATCTATTCTAAAAATCCATATGGCAGCATTAATAAAAATAATATATTGGTTAGAACAATTAATGGTGCCAACGAACAAGAAATTTCAGACTGCGTTTCAGATTTCTATTTTGTTTATTATACGTCTATGGGTTGGGTGATATATACCCCTGTAACAGATGTCGATATGATTGCTAAAATAGGAATTACTCTAAGTATTGATTATAATAAAGACAATGAATCAGATGCTACACTAAAAACTACGATATTACCACGTAACGAGCTCCTTAAGGCTCTACCTTAAAACACCTTCTTATCAAATCCGACCTTCGTCAAATCTGACATTTGTCAAACCTGATCTTGACTTTTTCTTCCATAAAAGTAGAATATGATCTACTGAAAAATCAAATTTTTGAAATTTTTATATGCCTAGTAGAGGCAGTATATCGGTAGAATTGATGTCTATGAATTTCATAATGTCCAATAATCACGTAGTGGTGACATATTGGTAAAAAGAAAAAAATTATCGTAAAATATAACAAATGCCGTTAGGTATGATATATTGGTTGTTATCGAAATTGTGAAGTATTACACTGCGGAACATCGGATTTCATGCAAAACTACAAGGGTTTTTGGCACTTTTATCAGTTTTCCTTGCAGTTTCGTCGTTGTTTTCTATGTCCTTGTATATCTTTTTTGTCGATATGTCAACAAATTTTTTGTTTTTCGGTAGACCCTAAAATAAATTCGCTATGTCATTAAAAAAACAGTCACGATTTGTTCATCTCCATAATCATACCGAGTATTCCTTTTTAGATGGTGCTTGCCGAATTTTAGACGACAAAGGGAATCCAGCTGCATTGCTAAAAACGATGGAAGGGTTCGGGCTTCCTGCATTAGCAATCACCGATCACGGTAATATGTGTGGTGCAATTGAGTTTTACAATGGCTGTTTCAAATCTGGAATAAAACCAATTATCGGACTTGAAGCATATTTTGCTGAAAAATCCCACAAAAACAAAATTCACGGTGAAAAAAATTATCACCTAACACTACTTGTCAAAGACGAAACGGGCTACAAAAATCTTACGAAACTTTCCTCAATTTCATACCTCGATGGCTTTTATTACAAACCACGTATCGACAGAGAACTTCTTCAAAAATACTCCGAAGGACTTGTTGTTTTATCCGGCTGTCTGCACGGTGAAATTGCAACGCTTTTATTGGAAAAAAAGTATGAATCTGCAAAAAAATCAGTCGACTTTTTTAAACAAGTTTTTAAAGATGATTTTTATATTGAACTAATGGAAAATGGTATGCCCGAGCAAAAATTGGCAAACGAAAAACTGATTGCACTTGCCAAAGAAATGTCGATTCCAGTTGTTGCAACAAACGATTGCCATTATCTCAAAAAAGAAGATGCACAGGCACACGAAATTCTTATTTGTATCGGTACAGCCACCACTCTTGCCGACCCAAAACATTTGAAATTTGCGACAGATGAATTTTATTATAAATCGCCAGAGGAAATGATTAATTCATTCAAGGATGTTCCTGATGCAATAAAAAATACACTTGCCATTTCCGAAAAATGCAATCTTATATTAGATTTTGACAAACTTTATCTTCCCGATTATAAAGTTCCAGAAAATTTTACTCATGATTTTTATCTGAAAAAACTTTGCAAAGATGGACTTAAAAAAAGATATAATCTGACTGACGAGTCGTCTGATGACTTACCTCGCTGCGAAACTGGCCATCATATAAATAAGGCAGATAAATTAATCTCTGAAATAGAAAATCGACTTGAGCACGAACTAAAAACTATATCTAATGCTGGTTATTCGAGTTATTTTCTTATCGTTTGGGATTTTATTCAGTACGCAAAAAGTAATCATATTCCTGTTGGTCCTGGAAGGGGAAGTGGGGCTGGCTCAATCGTATCCTATCTTTTGGGTATTACAGAAGTTGACCCTCTCAAATATGGGCTTCTCTTTGAAAGGTTCTTAAATCCTTCTCGATTAAGTATGCCTGATTTGGATATTGATTTTGCTGACGATGGTCGCGATAAGGTAATAGATTATGTTAGAAATAAATATGGTGCTAATCGCGTATCCCACATTATTACCTTCGGCTCAATGCTTGCCAGAGGTGTTATGCGGGATGTTGGTCGCGTACTTTCAATTCCGCTCGACGAGGTCAACAAACTCACTACTCTTATCCCAAAGCAACTTGGCATTACACTTTCACAATCAATATCAATAGTTCCTGAATTAAAAGTTCTCTATGAAAAGGACGAAAAAATCAAAAAACTTATTGATGTGGCTTTGAAACTTGAAGGACTAAAAAGACAACCTGGTGTTCATGCAGCAGGAATAGTTATTGGAAAAGACGAAATTACAAATTATGTTCCTTTAGCCGTGGGAAAAGACGGCATTGCAACAACCCAATATGAAGGCAAGTTTTTAGAAAAAATGGGACTTCTCAAAATGGATTTTTTAGGTTTAAGAACACTCACGGTTATTCGCGACACTGTTGAACTTGTTAAAAGTAGACATAAGATTAAGATTGAAATTAAGAATATTCCGCTCGACGATAAAAAAACATTTCAACTATTATCAAATGCCAAAGTTGCTGGTGTTTTTCAGGTTGAAAAATCTGGAATGCGCGATTTACTTAAAAAACTTAAACCGAAAAGTATCTCTGATATTACCGCTATTATTTCGCTTTACCGTCCAGGGCCAATGGGAAGT
This sequence comes from Elusimicrobiota bacterium, assembly GCA_043816185.1. Classification (GTDB taxonomy): domain Bacteria; phylum Elusimicrobiota; class UBA8919; order UBA8919; family UBA8919; genus JAZDKR01. The sequence continues at coordinate 14,950 of JBDRIG010000010.1, forward strand.
GGTATGTTAGATGAATTTATCGACCGCTATCACGGAAAAACAAAATTTAAGTATGAAAATAGCGTGATGGAAAAAATACTTTCCGAAACATATGGTGTTATCGTCTATCAAGAACAGGTAATGAAAATTGCTACCGGTCTTGCTGGGTTGACGCTTTTTGAAGCAGATATATTTCGTTCTGCAATGGGCAAAAAAGACTCGGAAGTTATAGAAAAGTACCGTGAGATTTTCATAGATGGCGCCAAAAAAAATGGACTTACTAAAGCAGTTGCTGAAAAAATTTTTAACAATATAAAAAGTTTTGGCGAATATGGTTTTAATAAATCTCACGCAACTGCCTACGGATTTTTAACATATAGAACTGCATACTTGAAAGCGAATTATCCATTAGAGTTTTTTACAGCATTATTATCATCTGAAATAGGACATATAAAAATAGGTAAAGAGGATGAAAACAAGGTTATAGAATATATTGATGATGCCAAAGAGTTTGCAATTGAAATTCTTCCACCTGATATAAACAAATCGTTTTCAAAATTTACAATTGAAGATAAAAGTATACGGTTCGGATTAGTTGCTATTAAAAATGTGGGCGATGGTGCGATTGAGTCAATAGCAATAGAGCGTGATAAAAATGGAAAATTTAAATCCATAGATAATTTTATAACAAGAATTGATTTCCATTGTGTTAATAAAAAGGTTTTAGAGTCGCTATGTAAGGCTGGTGCACTTGACTCAATACTTCCCAAAAAAGGGATAATGCCTACTCGTGATACGTTTTGTGAAAATATTGTGCAGATTATTGCTAATGCACCTTCAAACCATCAAAAAAAAGATTCTGCCAATCAATCATTATTATTTGATGTATCAATGTTGCAAAAAAGTAGAAAGAATGAATGTTGTTTTTATGAGATTCCAGAAGAAAAACATTGGCATGAGCATCAATTGCTTGCTTTTGAAAAAGAGGTTTTGGGATTTTATCTTTCAGGTCATCCTTTGGCGAAATATTCGAACGAAATGAAGATATATGTTGAGAAAGACATTTCACAGATAAATCAAACTCCGACGTCTTTTGAGACAGTGCGAGTTGCGGGAATAATCGTCAGCTTAAGGCGTCTAATTTCTAAAAAAAAGGAGCAGTATGCGAGATTTAAGTTAGAGGACTTAGATGGCGAAATCGATGTGTTGGTTTTTCCTAGACTTTTTGATAGTCTTAATGGGGATATATTGAAAATGGACGAGATGGTTGTTGTAACTGGAAGATTAAATACCGATAATGAGCCACCAGAGATAATTGCTGATGAAATCGTTACTTTTAATCAGGCGAGAAAAAAACTTGTTCGATTTATTTCAATCAATATAAGTGAAATAGCACTTGAAAAACAAGTGCTTGAAAAATTGAAAGATTTTTTAAAGTTGCATATTGGTATTGCTAGGGTGGAGTTTGTTGTAATTGATCATACTGGTAAAAATAGCACGAAAATTCTAACAGATTTTGAGGTTGAACCGAACGATATGGTTATATCTGGAATTGAAAAATTACTTGGCAAAGGTGTTGTCACTTTTTCTGGAATTGCGAGATAGTTTGGATAGTGCAATTGTTGGATTGTTAAAACAAGTTCAATATGTTAGTGCAACACCGCTGACGCTGGATTGATTGACTTCTTCTAAAAAAAAAGTAGAATAGACAACGAAAATGGTTTTGGTGGGAACAATCATCACTACTTCGTTAAACTTGTTATGACCATGAACATAAAATAGGTTGTCGGTAAATGAGTCACTTAACGAAGTAGTGCTATAATCATTAAAAAGAAGACAAAATCTGTTAAGGAGGAAACAAAAAAATGAAGATATTAAAAAATTGGAAAAATTGTGAAAGGCTAGAAAAGATTGAAGGAAGGCTAAAAAAGATTTTAACTTTTGTAATTTTTCTAAATTTTTGTAGCCTCTCTAATTGTCTTTACTGCAAAACACAAAAACCATTATCAATAATTGATGTTCCGACGGCGGAGGTGGTTGAATATTCAAATTACGATTTAAGCTTTCGTCTATATGGCATGGGCGGTGTTCTTTCAAAGATGAATTTTGGTGTTTTTAAACCAATAAACATTGGAATTTCTTTGGATGTGGATAAGTTGATAGGTTTTGGCAATCAAGAAATTGACACTCGTCCGCCAGCAATTTTATTTAAAATACAAATCTTCCGCGGTGGGTTGAAACTTCCAGCAATATCCATTGGTTACGATGGACAGGGCTACGGCACATATAGCAGTAGTGACACTGAAAAATATCAATATCGCGAAAAAGGCATTTATATAGTTTTAACACGCGAGTATCTCATTCCAGGGCTTGAAATTTCGTTTGGTAGTAACATTTTTGATTTTGACAAAGACAGTGCATACGGTTTTATAGGTACAAATTTCTCGATAGAAAATAGAGTACTTTTACTTGCCGAATGCGACAATATCAAAAAAGCGGCTCAAAATCGTGCCAATTTAGGTATGAAACTTTTTGTTGCAGACAATCTTGATGTGGAAATTGCCGGTAGAAATCTTTTTAAGGGAACTCAATCCGAAAGAATTGTGATTATAAATTATACGGGAAAGTTTTAGGAAGACGATTTGGATAAATAAAAGACCGATATAATTAATTGTTAGCTAACAGTTAATGATGCAGACGAATAAATCAGATTTAATCGGTCACTTATCAGTTTGAATCGTCGTTATATTATATGGCTGAAATTACATATCTTGATTTTGAAAAACCAATAGAAGAACTTGAAAATAAAATTGCAGAGTTAAAAAAATTTTCTATTGAGCAAAAACACGACTTTTCAGATGAAATAAAAACTCTAACTGAAAAATGCGAAAAACTGAAAACAGATATTTTTCTCTCTCTTACCCCATGGCAAAAAGTACAAATAGCGAGACATCCAAACAGGCCTCATACGCTTGAATTTATAAATCTTATTACGACGGATTTTGTAGAACTTCACGGTGATAGGCATTTTGCTGACGATAAAGCAATTGTTTGTGGGTTTGCCAGCCTGATCGGATCTGCTGAGCAGTCAAAATTTGACGATCAATCGGTGGCAATAATAGGCCATCAAAAAGGTGTAAACACCGAAGAAAATATGATGCGAAATTTTGGTATGTCCAACCCAGAGGGTTATCGAAAAGCACTTCGCATATTCAAGCTTGCCGAAAAATTTAACAAACCAATCATTACTTTTATTGATACTCCAGGTGCATATCCTGGAATAGGTGCTGAGGAAAGAGGCCAATCAGAAGCGATTGCAAAAAATCTATTTGAGATGCCGCAATTAAAAGTTCCTATTGTTGTGTGTGTTATTGGTGAGGGAGGTTCTGGTGGTGCTTTGGCTATTTCTGTTGGTGACAGAATTTTGATGCTTGAAAATGCTATCTATTCTGTAATTTCACCTGAAGGTTGCTCTGCGATTTTGTTTAAGGGCGCTGCGACAGAAAAAACAGGTTCATCTCCAGCGAAAAAAATTTCCGAAATTGCTGCCTCGCTAAAACTTACTGCACAAGACTTAAAAAGATTTGGAATTGTAGACGAAATAATAAAAGAACCATTGTGTGGTGCCCACAGAAATGTTGAAGGAACCGCAAAACTACTTTCCTGTGCAATAAAAAAACATCTCTTTGAGCTTCAAAAATTATCGTCAGATGAGTTACTTGAAGAAAGATATAAAAAATTTAGAAAAATCGGTGAATATAAGGAAAGTAAAAGGAAATAAAAAACGGCAATGTTATCAAAAGAAAAAATAGAAAAAATCAGTTCAGAAGTTAAGAAATGTTGGGAACAAGAATCGCAAAAGGAGTATTTTATTGATATTGCGAAAGGCAAAGAGATAGGGCATCGTCTCGCCGACCTTGTTGACGAAAAGACAACGGCTGTAATTACCATAAATCATTTGACAAAAAGTCAGTATGATGGTAGAGGTGAAAAACGTTCACGGTCTATGGGCGATATATGGGTTAAAGATTTTCAAATATATCATCCTGTAAATGTAAAGACGGGTATTGTGGGGCACGAGGGACAACCAAATATGGTATCACTGAAAAAAATATTGGATGCTATAATCAACAGATGTATTGATAGTTATTATTTGCTAATGGTGAAATTTGAAATCAGTTCCAAAATATCTTCATCGGTATATTTTGTTGATATGCTGAATTATATTGATTTTTTATCTTTTGATTCCGGACCCGGGCAAGTTATGCTTAATGCAAAAAAGTTTATTGAAAATTATGAAACATATAAAAAACCAAATTTAGAAATAAAACAAAAGGTAGAACAACTTATGGTTTTATATAAAAACGCTGAATATAGATTGAGGCAAAATAGAAAAAGAGTATTTAGCATGTATAAATCTAAAGTTGATCTATTTCTTGAAAGTGATGAAATTGTAGTAACCACAGAAACACAATCTGCTTTACTATTAAAATGAGCATAGCGAGAATAAACCGTGAATCTAAAAGACAATTAGGACAGTTTTTGACGCCACCTTTGTTGGCAAAAAAAATAGTTGAAACCATAAAAATACAAAACGACAGCAAGATATTAGAACCGAGTTTTGGTAATGGCTCTTTTGTTTTTCCATTGGTTGAATATCTAAAGAAAGCAGGGCGTCGATCAAAAGACATATCACAACAAATATATGGATGTGAAAAGGATAATAAACTTTTTTCGCAGTTTACAAAACACATTTCTGCTTTGTATGATAATAAATATACTCTAACAAATTTTCATAACACCGATTTTTTTAAATGGATACCTCAAGACAAACAAATTGACTTTTTAGATTATAGTACATATATAAAAAATAACTGGGGATATTTTGATTTAATCATCGGTAATCCTCCTTTTGGAGGCACTATTGAATATGCTATACAGGATAAACTTGATAAAATATATGGTTATCGTGGGTATGAAAAGATAAAAAAAGAGACATATTCGTTCTTTCTTGTTAAATCGTTTGACCTTCTTAAGCCGAAAGGTCAAATGGTTTTTATATGTTCCGATACTTTTTTAACAATAAATACAATGAAGGGTTTAAGAAAACTATTGATGGATAATTGCGATGTTGAAATTGAAAGTATCCCTGACTGCTTTGCTGATACAAATCAAAATATGGTTCTTCTAAAAGTTATCAAGACCGGGAAAAAGTCATTGTATATCAAGTTTAAAGATAAAATTATTTTGCGTGAAAATATTGAAAAAACCCCAAATTTAAGTTGGAATATAAGTGATGAATATACGAAGTATTTCTCTGGTGATGTTTTAGGAAATTATATTGTTGCAACAAGTGGAATGACGGTTGGCAATAACGAACTATTTATTCGTAAAATCATTGATGGTTATATTTATGAACCATTTAAGTTTGAGTTTTTTGATGAACCAATCACATTAGAAAATGAAAGAAAAAAAGCACGGTTGAATAAATTAAGCAAGTTCCAGGGAAAAAAAATAAGACAACAAGAAATCAATGGCGACACTCAACGAAATGTTAGATGGGAACAAGTAGCGTCTTCCAAAAGAATAAAAATTCCAGATGCACGATATTGCTATTACAATAAAGCAAACAATGAAATAGTATACAGTAAACCGCAATGGGTTGTTTTTTGGGAAAACGACGGTGATGCAGTTCGTACTTTTAAAAAAAATGGTAATTGGTATTTAAATGGTATCGGGGGACAGAAGTACTTTAAAAGGTCAGGATTTACATGGTCATTGATAGCAAACAAAATACATACTAAGTTTTTATCAGAGGGTTATATTTTAGATAGTGGGTCACCGTGTGCTTTTTTACGAGACGGTATTGGTGATGATGAACTGTATTTTATCATGGCGTGGACACTTACTAAACGATGTAATGAAATTTTAAAACAAGTAATTAATCATACAAGAAACATTCAGGGTAAAGATGTTGAAAGGTTACCTTATCCGTCATGGGTAGATTGTCACGATAAGCATTTAATCATTAAAAAAATGAAAAACTTGATAAATAATGCATGTTTGGGAAAACGATATGTATTTGATGATTTAGAGATTAGAGAGTTTGATAATGATTTTGAATATAACGAAATAAATACTCACAAAAACAAACAAATAGATAAAAAAGTGTCATTATTTGATATGCCGTTCAACATGTGGGCAAGATAAAAAAATGAGGAGGAATTATTGTTATGGAAAAGTACAACGATGTTGATGTTTTGATTAACGATGCGGTGTTTGGGGATGACCTGCTTTGCCAGAGCGAAAGCGAGGCGAGTGAGACGAAAAAATACTGTAGGTATTTAATCAGGAAAAAGGCGCAGGAAAAAGGCATTGGACCTGCCTCCCCTTGTGAACTTTACAAAGCGATGGGTAGAGGTGAAGTTTCAGGATTTTCAATACCAGCGATAAATATTCGTGGCATGGCCTACGATATGGCTCGAGCTGCTTTTCGTGCAGCAAAAAAAACGGGATCGGCAGCGATAATTTTTGAAATTGCAAGAAGCGAAATGGGATATTGCGAACAAAAACCGTCGGAGTTTGTTTCAGCAGTCCTTGCGGCAGCATTAAAAGAAAACTATGAATATCCAGTTTTTATTCAGGGCGACCATTTTCAAGTAAAGGAAAAGGGATATAAATCTGATAAGCAAAAAGAAGTCGATGGAATAAAAAAACTTATTGCAGAATCAATAGATGCTGGATTTTATTCTATCGATCTTGATACATCAACACTCGTTGATTTGTCAAAACCAACGGTAAAAGAACAACAGAAACCAAATTATGGATTAGCAGCCGAACTTACAAATTATATCCGTTCTATTGAACCAAAAGGCGTGACAGTTATGCTCGGTGGAGAAATAGGAGAAATTGGCGGAAAAAATTCGAGTGAAGAAGAACTTTGTGCATATATGGATGGTTATAATGAAACACTGCGTCAAGAAATTTTTGGCATATCAAAAATGGCTATCCAAACAGGTACTGTTCACGGAGGTATTCCGACTGCCGACGGCAAAATTGCAAATGTAAAATTAGATTTTACTACCCTTGAGAAACTTTCGTCGATTTCCAGAAAAGATTATGGACTCGCAGGATGTGTTCAGCACGGTGCATCAACTTTACCGTCGGAACTTTTTGATAAATTTCCAAAGACGGGTACTGCCGAAGTCCATCTTGCTACAGAATTTCAGAATATGATTTTTGACCACCCAAAATTTCCGTTAGATTTGAAAAACAAAATCTATGACTACTTGAAAGTGAATGCTGCTTCCGAGAGAAAAGAAGGAGAGTCGGACTCACAATTTTTCTACAAAACTCGCAAAAAAGCATGGGGACAATTTAAGAAAGAAACATGGTCAATTAGTAAAGATATCAAAGACGAAATAATGTCCGAACTTGAAAAAAAGTTTATATTTCTTTTTGAGAAACTGAACGTTGTCAACACGGAAAATGTTGTAAAAAAATACGTCAAAACTTCGGAAGTGGAAATCAAAAAACCAGAAATCACCAATGTCGAAAAATTCGACGGTGCAGATTAAGGAGGCAGTTGTAGCGTATGCCAAAACAAAAAATATCGGAACTTGAGACGGTAAGAAATAAGTTTAAACCTGTTTTGCCGACAATACTCAAAAATGGCCCATCGCAAATAATACCAAAATTCGGAATGCCAACAAAAAGTGTTAGTGATGGCGAAACCGTACAGAAACTTTTTTCAAACACTTATGGGATGCCCATTGTGAATTTTATTATGGGTAAAAATCCGACTGTTTCAAAAAAAACTATAAAGGTTGGGGTGGTTCTTTCTGGGGGTCAGGCGCCTGGTGGGCACAATGTCATCGCAGGACTTTTTGACGCCCTTAAAAAAGCAAATCTCAAAAATAAACTTATTGGTTTTCTTGGTGGCCCGTCGGGGATATTAGAAAATAAATGGAAAGAGATAACATCTTCATTTTTAGATGGGTATAGAAATACTGGTGGATTTGATATTATACAGTCGGGAAGAACAAAAATAGAGACACCAGAACAGTTTGAACAGACAAAAAAAAATCTGATTGATAATAAAATTACTGCGCTGGTCGTAGTTGGTGGTGATGATTCCAATACAAATGCGGCGTTCATATCAGAATATTTGAAAAAAGAAAAAGTAAATATAAGTATCGTTGGTGTTCCAAAAACTATTGACGGTGACTTGAAAAACAAACAGATTGAAGCGTCTTTCGGTTTTGACACTGCGACAAAAATATATTCGGAATTAGTTGGAAACATTTGCCGTGATGTTAATTCGGCAAGAAAATACTGGCACTTTATTCGTCTTATGGGAAGAAGCGCATCGCACATAACCCTCGAAGTAGGACTAAAAACACAGCCAAATATAGTTCTTATTGGGGAAGAGATTCTTGCAAAAAAAATGACCCTTTCACAGATTATTGACGGTATTGTTGATATAATTGTAAAACGTGCCGAGATGAAAAAGAATTTCGGTGTTGTACTTGTTCCTGAGGGTTTAATAGAATTTGTACCTGAAATGAAGGAACTTATATCTGCACTAAATGATGTTTTGGTAGAAAATGAGACAATACTTAATGCGATGTCTACTATTGAAGAAAGAAAGAGTTTTGTTTGCGAAAAGATTTCTGAAAATCTTGCGTCGCTTATGAAATCACTACCTAACATAATTTCGTCACAACTTTTAATTGATAGGGATCCTCACGGCAATGTTCAGGTTTCTCAAATTGAGACGGAAAAACTTTTAATAGAGATGGTAAAAAAAAGATTGTCGGAGTTTAAAAAGGACGGAAAATATAGCGGAAAGTTTTCTGCAATTACACATTTTTTTGGCTACGAAGGTCGCTGCGGTGCACCATCAAATTTTGATGCAAATTATTGCTATGCGTTGGGATATAATTCGGCAGTATTAGTTCTTAACGAACTGACGGGCTATCTTTCGTCGGTAAAAAAACTTGTAAAAAAAGCTGAATTGTGGGGATGTGGTGGAGTACCGTTAACTATGATGATGAATATTGAAAGAAGAAAAGGTAAGGAAAAACCAGTTATAAAAAAAGCATTGGTATGTTTTGGCAGTGCTGCATTTAAAGCGATACTTAAAAACAGAGACATCTGGGCGATTACAGAAAGTTATCTTTACCCCGGACCAATTCAATATTTCGGCCCCTCTTCAGTAACAGACATAACAACAATCACTCTTAAATACGAACAACACGGCAAATAATCACGAAATAATCTGTTACCAATGTAATGGAGTTATGCGTTCAGAGTTTGTGAATTATTTCTTACCTCTTCGTTTTTTTGTAGGCGCGGTCTATGACCGTGCTCGTAAATCGTGGTTCGGAGTTTACTATTCACTATTCACGTTTTTTTAATTATCCCGCCGCCTAAAACAATATCTTTTTGATAAAAAACAGCCGATTGTCCCGACGTAATTGACATTTGTGGTTCTTCAAATATAATCTTTGCAGCATTATTATCCATAAGATATATTTTTGCTTTTGATTGCTTGTGCCTATATCTTATTTTTACATCAGCAACAATCTCCGGTTTTTTTGGTGGTAAAACCGTCCACGAAACATTTTCTACTAAAAACTCTTTGCTCAAAAGTTCTTCTTTCTCGCCTACAACAATTTCATTTTTTTTTACGTCAATTTTTATAACATATACAGGTTTACCAATGGCCAAACCGAGACCTCGTCTTTGACCAATAGTATAAAATGGAAGCCCTTCATGAGTTCCTAAAACCTTATTGGAAATATCAACAATTTTTCCAGGTTTTATATCAGCATAATCTGTGTTTTTTAATCTGTGTTTTAAAAATTCGTGGTAATCGGCATTTTCAACAAAGCATATTTCTTGACTTTCTTTTTTATCGGCGACTTTTAATTTTAGTTTTTTTGCAAGTTTTTTTATTTCCATTTTCTTGTAATCGCCAACTGGAAATAAAATATGAGAAAGATTTTTCTGAGTTAAACCATATAAAAAATACGACTGATCTTTTGTTTTATCAATTCCTTTTTTAAGCAGGTATCCTTTTTTTGTTTTTTCTATTTTTGCATAATGTCCAGTTGCAATTAAATTACATCCGAGCCCTTTGGCAAATTTTAACATTTCGTCAAATTTTATTTTTACATTGCAGACAACACAAGGATTTGGGGTTCTACCTTTTATGTATTCAGAAACGAAATTTTCAATTACATATTTTTCAAAAACCTTCGTTTTATCAACAACATAGTGCTTGATGTCGAGTTGTTGTGCTGTTCGTCGAGCTTCATTTATATCATCGGACGAGCAACATTGTTTTTCGGACGTTTTTTTCACATACGGTAAATCTACCTGATTTTTACATAAAAAAAGCCGAAGCGTGCAACCAATAACTTCATAGTTTGCTTTTTTAAGCAGATAAGCAGAAAGCGACGAGTCGACGCCTCCAGACATTAGTACCAAAACTTTTTCCTTCATTTGGGTTTATTTATAGGATGTTTTTTGTAGTAATCATCAATGGCAGATTTGAGTGCTTCTTCGGCAAGAACTGAACAATGCATTTTGATAGGAGGAAGTCCACCTAATGCTTCTGCGACTGTTCTGTTTGAAATTTCCAACGCTTCAGTTATATTTTTTCCTTTTACCATTTCAGTTATCATTGAAGATGTTGCAATTGCGGCACCACATCCAAATGTTTTAAATTTTGCATCAACAATAATTTCATTTTCAACTTTAATATAAAGCCGCATTATATCGCCACAAATAGGATTCCCAACATTTCCGATGCCATCGGCATCCTCGATTTCTCCAACATTTCTCGGATTGCTAAAATGTTCCATTACTTTTGTTGAATATTGCATGTAATAACTCCAGTCACAAGTTGAGAGTTAAAAGTCAAGGACTGCAAAAATCAAAACTAATAACCCTCAATTCTTATTTTTCAGTTTGTAATTCTCAGTTTTTATTTGTTACTATCTGGCTTCCCGTCCGCTATCATCTTGTCTTCCCACAACGGAGACATTGCTCTTAATCGTCTTACGGTTTTCGGAAGAACTTCCAAAAGTTTATCTATATCGCTATCTTCCGTATAATAGCCAAGAGAAAATCTTATAGAACCTTGTGATATGTCGGGTGATATACCTACTGATGATAAAACATGTGACGGTTCCAAAGTTCCTGAACTGCATGCACTTCCTGTTGAAGCGGCGATACCTTCCAAATCAAGAGATATTAAAATTCCTTCACCCTCTATAAAATTAAAGGAAATGTTTGATGTGTTAGAAAGTCGTTGTGTGAGATGGCCATTTATTTGGACGTGCTCAATTTTTTCCAAGATACCTTTTTCCAATTTTTGACGAAGTTTTAACAAGCGTTCGTTTTCTTCTTTCATATTGTTTGAAGCAATTTCACATGCTTCTGCAAATCCGACAATATATGGAACATTTTCGGTTCCAGCACGCCTATTTTTTTCGTGATTTCCGCCGTGAAGAAGCGGAAGAAGTTTAGTGCCCCTTTTTATGTAAAGAACGCCAATACCTTTTGAAGCATAAAGTTTATGCCCCGAAATAGATAACAAATCAACATTTATTTTTTTTACATCAATAGGAATTTTGCCAGCCGCCTGCACAGCATCAACATGAAAAATTATATTTTTTTCTTTTGCGATTTTTCCAATTTCTTCTATTTGTTGAATTGTCCCTAACTCATTATTGGCGTACATTATTGAAATTAGTGCAGTTTTTTCCGTTATTGATTTTCTAACATTCTCAGGATCTACAATTCCATGTTTATCAACTGGTAGATATGTAACATCAACTCCAAATTTTTTAGAAAGATACTTGCAAGGTTCAAATACAGAATGATGCTCGATAGATGATGTAATTATATTGCAGTTTTTGTTGTAGTTTTCAAGTGCGATACCTTTAATAGCAAAATTGTTTGATTCCGTTCCGCAGGATGTAAAAACAATTTCTGACGGATTTTCGGCGCCCAAAAATTTTGCAATTTTTTCACGAGCATCTTCAACCACTTTTCTTGCTTGCTGACCGAAGGAATGAACACTCGAAGGATTCCCATAAACATTACTGAAATAAGGGAGCATTGCTTCAAATACCGCTCGATGAACTGGTGTTGTTGCGTTATAGTCAAGATATATCTTTTTCATGGTTATTATGCTATCAAACTGTTGAATAAAAGTCAAGTATTTTGTATAATAACACAATAAAAGGCCTATTTTGTCGTCATTCAGACTGTGTCGCAATGAGCTAAAAAGTTGCATTTTTATAGAAGATAGCAACTGATGGTAAAATATGGTACTGCAATCCAACACTAGATGGCAAAAGATGGATTGCGACACAGTCTGCTTGTTGTCATGGTCGTTTGTGGTGGCCTCGCAGTAACCATTAACATAAAATAGGTTGTCGGTAAATGAGTCGCTTAACGAAGCAGTGATAATAAACTCGTGAACGAGACGTAAACAAGATGTGAATAATGATAAAAATTTTGTCTGGAAAGGAGTGTAATGACTATGAAAAAAATTAGCGAGACGTCCGACGTAAATCTTGTTGAAAAACTTGTTGAGGCAAAGATGGCAATTATTGAACAATTAAGAAATGTTATTGTTGGTCAGCAGGATGTAATTGATCAGCTTTTAATTTCGCTTTTTGCCAAAGGGCACTGTCTTATCGTTGGTGTTCCAGGTCTTGCCAAAACACTTATTGTTTCCACAATTTCACAAATTCTGAATTTACAATTTTCAAGAATTCAGTTTACGCCAGACCTGATGCCGTCGGATATCACAGGAACAGAAGTTATTCAGGAGAATATTTCAACAGGCGAACGTACATTTAAGTTTATAAAGGGTCCTATTTTTGCCAGCATAGTTCTTGCCGATGAAATTAATCGCACTCCACCAAAAACGCAGTCAGCACTTTTACAAGCGATGCAGGAATATAAGGTAACTGTTGCGAGGCAAACCTATCAATTGCCCGATCCATTTTTTGTTTTAGCAACCCAAAATCCGATTGAGCAAGAAGGAACGTATCCATTACCAGAAGCACAGTTGGATAGGTTTTTCTTTCAAATAAATATAGATTATCCGTCGCAAGACGACGAAAAAGAAATTATTAGAAAAACAACTGGAACGTATTTGCCACAGACAAAAAGCATACTAAGTTCAAGTGAAATTTTGGCATTACAGGAAATTATAAGAAAAGTACCTGTTAGTGATTATGTGATCGATTATGTTATTAGGCTTGTTTCTGAAAGTCGTCCAAAAAATTCATCATTTGATTTTATAAAAAAGTGGATAAACTGGGGAGCAAGTCCGAGAGCATCACAGAATTTTATACTTGCGGGAAAAGCAAGAGCAGTGTTAGACGGAAGATACACTGTTTCCGTTGAGGATATAGAGCATGTTGCGTATTCTGTTTTGAGACACCGTCTTATTCTAAACTATACAGCCGAAGCAGACGGGTTGACATCTGAGGAAATTATAAAAAAATTGCTGGAAAACGTAAAACCAAAATAAGGCGATAAATCGATAAAATTTTTCTGTATAACCATATAACGATGCAGGTGTATCGATATATCGATGTTTAATATTTATGAAATCATATCTTGATCCGTTGGTCGTTGCCAAAATTTCAACAATGTCCTTAAAGGCAAAATATGTTGTTGAAGGTTTTATTTCAGGACTTCACACCAGCAAATTTAAGGGTCATTCGTTAGAATTTGCCCAACACAGAGAGTACTCGTTTGGCGACGAACCAAAGCATCTTGATTGGAAAGTTTTTGGAAAATCAGACAAATTTTTTATTAAACAATATGAGGAAGAAACAAATCTTAAAGCATACATATTGCTCGATGCGAGTGGTTCAATGGGTTATAAATCAGGTGGCATCTCCAAATTAGAATATGGTTCCTATGTTGCTGCTGCACTTTCATATCTTATGATAAAACAGGGGGATGCTGTTGGGTTGGTCGTCTATGGTACTGAAATAAAAAAAAATATTCCACCGCGGTCAAATTTAAGTCACTTATCGGTTATTTTTGATGAACTTTCAAAAACGACACCTTGTGGTGAGACCGATATTTCAAAAATGCTCAATGGTTTTTCTAAAAAACTTAAAAAAAGAGCATTGATAATTTTAATTTCAGATTTATTTGATGATCAGGAAAAAATAATTAAAGCAGTAAAAAGTTACAGATTTGCTAAAAATGATGTTATTATATTTCACGTTATGGATGAAATTGAGGAAAATCTTAACATTGACGGAAATGTTCAATTTAAATGCATGGAAAACAAAGATTTTTTAATTACGGAACCAAAAATTATAAAAGATAAATATCAAAAAATTATTTCTGAATTTATTGAAAAATACAAATCAGAATTTAGAAAAAATGATATAAGTTACTCCTACCTTAACACTTCATCGCCACTTGATTTATCATTGACAAATTATCTTTCAAAAAGGGAAAAGTTTCTAATATGACATTTCTTAATTCTGCTTTTCTCTTCGGTCTAACAGCCGTTTCGATACCAATAATAATTCATTTACTTTCCAAAAAAAAACCAAGAATTATTAATTTTAGTGATTTAAGATTTTTGGAACTTGCCGCTCGTCAGTATGTGAAAAAATTCAGAATACGACAGTACTTGCTTCTTTTAATAAGATGTCTTTTAATAGGTATCCTTACATTTATTTTTGCTAGACCTGTAATGCATTATGTTTCTTCGTCTAAGAATACTGAAACAGTTTTTCTTATTGATAATTCTTACTCTATGGATTATTATAAAGACGGTAAAACACGGCTTGAAGATGCAAAAAATGTTGTAAGGCAAACCCTCAATTTGTTAAACCCACAGGAAAAAATTACAGTATTTTCCTTTTCGGATACAGTAATACCTGTTGTAAAAAATCCTACAACAGATAAAGATTTAGTAATAAAAGAGGTAGAAAGAATAAAAATTGAGTATAAAAAGGCAAATATTACAAGTGCCATAAATAGTATTAAAAACTATTTCCAAAATAATAATATAGAAAGAAGAATTATTATTGTTACCGATTTTGCAAAAAATAGTTGGACACAAAAAAAAGACGTTGAATCGCAAAATTATAAAATCGTTTGTATTGATGTTGGTGACAATAATGCTAAAAATTTTGCAGCATCAGATCTTGTTGTCGACGATAACAAGATAAGATTTTGTGTTTCGAACTATTCCAACGATAAGAAAAATATTTCCGTTGATTTATATATTGATGATCAAATATATAAATCAACATTTCTTAAAACATATCCACATAAAGTTTCCGAAGCAACGTTTGATGTAAAAAATATTCAAAAAGGAATTCATAAATGTTTTATTGACATTGAACCAGATAAACTTCTACCCGATAATAAATATTTTTTTGCATTTAATTATAAAGAAAAACCAAAAGTTTTACTGGTAGACGGCCATCCTCAATTTTCTGATTTTAATGGCGAAACTTTTTTCTTAAAGACAGCACTTACAAATTATTCTGATATTAAAGTTATAAATTTTTCACAATTCGAAAACGAAGAAACAAACTACTCTATCTTATTTTTCTGTAATGTTTCTAACTTTACCAAAAATGAGGTCTTAAAGTTAAAAGATCTTATGTTAAACAACAGATATCTTGTTTTTTTTCTTGGTGACAAAATTTTAGACGAAGAATATAATACGAAAATATCTTTTTTATTACCATGTGAAATATCGTCTATTTTAAGCAACGGCCAATTATCGAACTACAATTTGTTTGAAAATAAAGAAATAATAACGGATGAAAATATTCATATTGATAAAAGATTTCTGTTAATTCCTAAATATAACTCCGAAGTACTATTAAAGTTTACCGATGGTACACCACTTTTAATCAAAGGCAAAAACAATGTTTTTACCTTTGCAATATCTGCAAATCTTTCGTACTCCGATATACCAATAAGACCTATTTTTCCTGTTATTATAAAACAACTTTTCAGTTATTTTTTAGATAACAATATTTTAATAAAATCGGCAAATATACAAGATACGTATTTAAAGACAGAAGAAACAGTTTCCGAAGTTGTTTTGCCGGACTATAGAACGGTGAAAAATTCAAATGAAATTTTATTTGAGAAAGCTGGCGTGTATGAAATTAGATATAAAAATCATAAAACGGAGTATGTGAATATAAATCCTGATACTAAATCTGGCGAATCCGATTTGACAAAAATAGATGCAATAGAAATTAAAAAAATATTTGATAAAATGTTTAGTGGGGTGGTAATTATGGACGACAATTTTGAAAATAAGATGAAAAAAATATTATATGGCAACGAAATAACAAAGTATCTTTTATTGCTTTTGTTGATGCTTTTTATAGTTGAAACACTACTTGCAAACTGGAAAAAATTATGAAAAACAAAAAATTGTTTTTTTCACTATTCACTATTTATTACTCGCTATTTGCTATTCACTATCTTTCCGCTCAACAAGACGGCAAATTTGTTTTTGCACAATTATCGTACTCTGGTAATTGGGATACTCGGGCAACTGCTTGGGATAAAATATTGAAATTTTTGACCGTCTCAACAAGCGTAAAAAGCATCAGCGAAAGAAGAATTGTTCAAATTAAAGATGAAGAACTTTTTTGGTCGCCATTTTTGGTAGTTACTGGCGATTGCAGTTTTGTAATAACCGATGATGAAATAAAAATTCTTAAAAAATATATTCAATGTGGCGGAATGATTTTTATTGACGATTCATCTAATAAAAAAGATTCAATTTTTAACAAATCAGTAAGAAATATGGTCAATAAAATATCGCCAGAAAATCCACTTACAAGAATTCCAATTTCGGATGCTATATTAAAATCGTTTTATCTGCTACAGGATATCTCTGGTAGGGTAATAACAAACAAATATTTAGAGGGTTGTAAAATAGGCGATCGTTACAGCATTATTTATTCGCAAAATGATTTATTGGGTGTGTGGGAAGAAGATAATCTCGGAAATTACATTTATTCTTGCAATGATAAACAGAGATGGGAGGCAAAAAAAATGACGATAAACATTATAATGTATTCTCTTACTGGAACATATAAATCGGACGCAATCCATCTGCCTTTTATAAAAAGTAAAACCCGTTAGAGAACTCCATATTTTTTTGCAAGAGCGTATACTTGTGGTAACTTTTTTGATTGATTAAACTGGAATAAACTCCGCTTTTTCTGAAAATAATGAGTAGGTGCGGAAATAAAGATACTGGAGAAATGGCTGAATGAAAAGGACATTTTATATTTTAAGAATCGCTATATTCATACTAATAGTTTTTCTTATA
The DNA here is from genome assembly GCA_043816185.1 of Elusimicrobiota bacterium. Taxonomy (GTDB): domain Bacteria; phylum Elusimicrobiota; class UBA8919; order UBA8919; family UBA8919; genus JAZDKR01. The sequence continues at coordinate 32,303 of JBDRIG010000010.1, forward strand.
ATTCAGCCAAAAAGAAAAATTTATAAATTGAGAAGTACTAAAACCGTAGCGGTTTTGGTGGACGATTCTCAAAGCATGCAAAATATCTTTGACAAAAAAATTTTTTTTAAATTAAAAAAAATAATGTCTAATTTTGCTAAATCACCAAAGATAAATTTTATTTTTTTTAAATTTTCTGACGATATAAAGAATATTGAAATATCAGATATTGAAAAACTTACAGCAACTGAAACTAAAACAGACATTGTTGGAGCACTCGAAAAAGTAGATAAAGAATTTTTAGGCAAAGATCTGGACGCTGCAATTTTGTTTTCTGATGGAAATCAAAATGTAGAAAAACCTGCCGATGAAATAATTAAAAAATTTTCCGAATTAAATATACCTATCATTACCGTCGTTCCTCAAACTATTTTAGCGAAAAAAAATATATCTATTGGCAAAATTGATGTGCCAGATGTGGCTTTTAGAAATACTGGGCTAACGGTTTCTGTAAAAATTCATACTTGTGGTTTTGTGGGTCGTAAAATATCTGCATATTTGAAATCAGAAGAAACTGTTTTACAGAGCAAATTGCTTGATATTGTAAGCGATGGTGTTGTAGATGTTGATTTTGACATAGAGCCACAAGTTGCAGGAAATATTGATTATTCGATAGTAGTGCCCACATATTCTCAAGAAAAGAACATAAACGATAACAAGAAAAAATTTACAATTAGTGTAGAACCAGAAAAAATTCGCATTCTGTATTTGTGTGGACAGCCATCATTCAACTATTCGTTTTTGAGAAACACACTTAAAAACGACCCAAATGTTGAACTTGTTTCATTTGTAATTTTAAGAAATCCTGAAAACATAATTCCCGTTTTTGATAATGAACTTTCGCTTATACCTTTTCCGGTAGATGAAATTTTTTCAAAAGAAATTTTTAATTTTGATCTTTTAATTTTAGATAATTTTAATTATTCCAAATTCACGATAAACTATCAATACCTTGCGAATATAAAAAATTTTGTTGTTGCGAACGGTAAATCTCTCTTTGTGATTTCTGGCGATCTTCCTTTATCAGTGTACCAAAACACACCAATTGCTGAACTGTTACCTGTAAACGTATCGTCGGAAATTGTCCCGCAGAAATTTCAAATTACAGTTTCACATCCTGAGCATAGTATTGTGAAATTATCAGACGATGTATCAATCAATAGTTGTATTTGGAAAGAAATGCCCGAGTTGAACAGCATAAACGTTTCTTCTATGAAAGATAAAAGCGTTATGCTTATTAAGAGCGAGAAATCAAACTATCCCGTTGTGGCAATTTCTGAGTGTGGTAAAGGACGCGTTATGTGTAGTATGACACAATCATTGTGGCGATTGGCATTAGGCAGTGAAAATCCATATAATTATGTCAAACTAATAGGACAGTCAATTAAATGGCTTACAAATGCTGCCTCTATAAAACAGGTAGTTATTTTTACAAAAAAAAATTATAACGTAAACGATATTGCCACTTTAAAAATTCGCGTAAAAGATGAATATTTTAAACCAGTAAATGATGCGATGGTTTATCTTAAAATACTTTTGCCCAACGGTAAATGCGAGCAGGTTGAAGCCTTCCCTGAAATGGAAAATGGAGAATATCGTGCGAATATCGAATTGTCTTTTTCAGGGAAATATAAAATTACTGCCAAAGCATTTGAGAAAAAAAGATTTTTAGATAGCGACGAAAATTCTTTTACAGTTTTTGATGTTTCAAGAGAATTAGAAGACATTAATGTCAATGAGCACTTTATGAAAGAAATTGCAAGTAAAACCGCAGGAAAATTTTTTACAATGAATAATTTTAGCATAGAAGAGTTAGACATAAAACCCAAAACTACAAAATTAGATATTCTATCTGAAATAAATATATGGGACAAAATGCCAATCTATTTAATTTTGATTTTTTTATTTGCTCTTGAGTGGTTTTTAAGACGACGAGATGGTTTACTATAAATTTACAATATAAATGAATAATATACAGAAATTGTTATTAGACGCAAAAAGAAAAATAATTTTTTTACTTATTGTTAAAAATATTACAATAATATTTATTTCTATATTTTTTGTTGTATTTATCAATTATTTTGCCGATATTTTAGTCGTATCAACCCATCTTTTTAGACTGATTATATGGTTAATTGCCGTAGGTTTTTCCATTTATCTATTAGTAGAAATAATTTTGAAAATAAACTATTTAAAACATTCTGACGAGCAAATTGCGATTTTACTTCAGAAAAAAAATCCTACTTTGAAGGATAACCTCATAAATGCAATACAACTTAAACTAACTAAAAAAATAGAAACTTCGCAAGAACTTGCCGAGAAATTTATAGAACAAACGTCGCAAAAAATCTCACCCAATTTATCTAAAACGGTTATTAATTTTGGCTCGATAAAAGGCATTTTTATAATTTTTTTTGTAGTTTTTATTAATTTTGTTTTGTTTTATAAATCGTTTCGACTTAATAGATACCTTATGCCTTTTAAGAATGATATAAAAGTTTCTGTTATTCCTGGCAATATTGCTATTACTTCTGGAAGTACGGTGAATGTTTACGCAACTGTTAAATTTGAAAAATCGACGCCGAATCTTGTTTTTAGGGAAATTGATGGTAATTGGCGTAAAAATAAAATGAAAAAAATTGCACCAGATAAATATAGCGAAACGATTGAAAAAATTACAGATGATATTGATTATTATATTGAAGTATTGGACGATCGGTCTCAAAGGTATAGGATTAAAATTGTTGCCCCTTTGACAATTGCGGACATCAAACTCGAATATTTTTATCCACCGAACACTGGTTTACAAAATAAGATAGTCAATGAAACTGACATAGAAGCACTCGCGGGAACGACGGTAAAAATTTCCGCCAGAGCGAATAAAAAAATTAAAGAAGCATTTTTATTTTCGTCCGCTATGCGCTCCGTAGCTTATTACGAGGATAAGGTTACGAGAGCAGAAACCTTATTGCCTTGTAACTCAGCACAAGATGGTTCGTCGGCCGATATCGTGGAAAAAAATAAAATGGAACTTATCCAAGTAGATACTTTTGAGAAAGAAAATATTCTTACATCTACAATTGTAATAGGAAAGCAAAGTTGTTTTTGGTTTGAAGTAAAATCTATTGATGATGAAGATTATCAGTCAGTAAAGTATAAAATTAAAGTTATTAAAAACAATCCTCCTATTGTTGAAATAGTATCTCCTGCTTTTGATGTTGCAATTTCAGAAAATGGAATTTTAAAGATTGTTTATTCTGCGGAAGATGATTTTGGAATTAAAAAAATAGAAATAGATTACCTAACACTTAAAAAGAAAAACTTGATAAAATCATTTTCAAAACCACAACAAAAAATAATTGATGATTACGAAATTGCCATATCAGATTTAGCATTAAAGTCTGGAGACACTATTCAATATCAATTAATCGTTACCGATAATAATATTTATCCATTCCCGCTGGTAGGAAATTCAAAAATTTATACTATTGAAGTTTTATCACTTGAAATGGAACACAAAATTATAGAAAATGCTTTGGTAGATTTTAATAATGAACTTCAGGAAATATTGTCAAAACAACTTCAAAGTAACACAATGTTTACCAAACATGATTTTGAAAATGCTCTGAAAATGCAAAAAGATGTACAGGAATCGACATCCGCAGAAACTGATAATTTCCAAAAAGTGCTTGAAAAAATGAAAGATGACTCGCTAACTACTTATCAGACATACAATGAATATAAAAATTTATCGCAGGCGTTATCAAATTTGGAAAAACAAAAAATGCAAGATGCAATAAATATGCTTTCTGATAAACAATATGATCAAGCGGGACAAAAACAAGATGAAATAGCCGACGAAATCAAACGGCTTTCGGAAATTTCGGAAAATATTCTGAAAAGTCAAAAAATGGAGGATTTAGTGTCCACCGTTGCAGAAATGAGTGGCATTTCAACAGGTATAGAAAAAAATCTCAATAATATGAAAGCAATGCCGAATGTTGAAAAAATGAAAGAACTTAAAAAAACAATGGAAAAACTTTCAGAATTGACGAACAAGTTAGCAGAAAAAATTTCAAAAATGCCGAAGGAACTCCCTAACGATTTTACGAACAATAAAAATGTGAAAAAGATTGATCTTGCCAAAATGCGGTTTACTGCGGATGAAATGAAATGGACGCTTGAAGCGGGTAACATAGATAAAGCAATTGAACTTGCCAAAAAATTAAACCAACAAATTTCTGATATGCTTAGTTCTGTTGAAAATGCATCGCAATCTGTTTCGCATAAAGATAACGCAGAGCTTGAATTAAAATTAAACAAATTATCATCGGAATTAAACGAAATTGTTGAAACACAAAAAAATATTATTACAGATACCCAAAAAATTGATGTCAGACGACTTGAAAAAATTCTTGTTTTACAAAAAGAACTTATTAAAAAATTAGTGGAATTACAGAAACAGTCGATCTCAAAACTTCAAAACTCAAAAATGATGTTGAAAAAAAACAATGAAGTGGCAGCGAATATCCATAATTTGTATAATTCACCAGAAATTAAAATGAACACTATCTTGCAAGAATTCATAACCGAAAAAATCAACAAATCACGACAGCTATTGACGGCTACAATAAGCGAACTCGATACGGTTTATAGAAATATACATTTTAAAGAACCTGCGGAGTATCTTTTGGAGAGTAAGTTATTGGAGGAAAAAATTCTCTCTGAACTTACAGATTTTTCACCAAATAAAACCACGATTTTCAGTAATGAAGATTTTGAAAGACACAAAAAATTATCGGAAACACAAAGACTAAATCAACAAAAAATAGGCGGCATAAAACAAAATCTTCTTGAATTGGCAAATAAAACAACATTGGTGTCGTTGGAGACAATTGAGGGTATTTTATCATCGGAAAAATCAATGGAGGGAGCATCGGGAGAGCTTCTAATCTCAAATATATTATCGGCAATTGATTTTGAAAAAAAGGCATTAGACGATTTATTAAATAGTAAAGATGCGTTAGATAAAACATCAAGCCAGATGAAATCTATTATGGGTGAGTCAATGGCTGGTAGAACAATGCAAAGAATCAGAATGCGTGGGAATGATAGTGGCGGTTCTACTGGTTTTAGAGGCAGATTTGTTAAAATACCGTCCAAAGATGACTACAGGCCACCGAAAGAATTCAGGGAAGAAATTATTAAATCATTAAGACAAAAATATCCACAAAAATATGAAATGCTAATAAAGGATTATTTCAAACGTCTCGTTGAGTAACCTTTTTAATAATTTTATTTTACATTTTTTATTTTTTTTGTATAATTTAACCCATTAGAAATTGTTCTATGCATATATAATTCAAAGTGAAAAAGATAAATGTTTTTATACGAGTTTAACTCGAAGTTTATGAAAACGTTTAATATCCATGATTCGAGTAACAGGTTAAATATGTCATTTTGTCAAAAACGTGAAATTAAGTGTTTTTGTGGAAAAGAGTTTGAATGGGAATTATGGGATTCCATAAACGTAACAACAGATCCTGATTTAAAAGATGTGATTTTAAATGGACAGATGAATGTAGTTGTTTGTCCTTTTTGCGGAGTTTTATTTTATTACGAAAAATTTTTGCTGTATCACGATGAAAAAAAACGGTATCTGTTTTATGTTTATGAACATAATTGTAAAGAAGATAAAACAAAATTAAAAGAGAAGGCGAATTGTGACTATGAAACTGTAAAAAAACAATCAAATAATACAGTTTTTACCAATTATAAAGTTGAAGTTTTTTTTGGACTTGACGAACTTATCCAATTTTTAAATGAAAAAGAATGATTGTACCTGTTAGCTAACACTTACTGAATGTGATGTAATAGATGATGAAGAACAAAACGCTTGTGCTGACAGCGGGTATTCCAGCACCGACGACTTAAAAAAAATTAAAGAAGGCAGGACTATACATCGTCTCATTAACGAAGATGTAAAAATCAAACTTGAAAAGCAGTACCTGAAAAAAGAATCCAAAGAAATCTATAAACTGCGAAAGCAAAAAGTTGAACTTCCATTCGGGCATATTAAACGCAATCTTGGAGTAAATTCATTCTTGCTCAGAGGGCTTGATGGTGTCAATCAGACTGTGTCGCAATTCCACTTTTGGTCATTGTGTGGCTTCCGAAGGAAGCCGTGGCAATCTCTTTCCGACGAAAATGTTTTAAAGATTGCTTCGCTTCGCAGTCAGACTGTGTCGCAATGAGCTAAAAAGTTGCATTTTTATAGAAGATAGCAACTAATAGTAAAATATGGTACTGCAATCCAACACTAGATGGTAAAAGATGGATTGCGACACAGTCTCAATGACGACAAAATCCTCAAAATCTCCCCAAAGAATATAGGATGCGATGTAGTTTGTTCAGCTTGTTTTTTTCGCCGCAGGTGAACCTGCTTGGTTTGTTTTCTCGTTAGTCAGTTTTTCTTACAACATTTATATTGTGAATTATGAAAAAATTTAAAATTGGTTTGGCGTTAGGTGGTGGTGGAGCGCGTGGTCTTGCTCATATCGGTGTTTTAAAAATTCTTGAAAAAAATGGGATTTTACCAGATATTGTTGCTGGAACATCAATTGGTGCAATCATTGGAGCGATGTATTGTTATGGAATGTCAATCGATGAAATGGAGAAGAAAACCACCGAGTTCGTCTTAACCGATATATACACAGAGTTAAGATTTGACAAAATGTCGTCACCAGAATCAAAAAATATTTTTACAGAGATATTCGGCAAGGTAAAAAAAAACACACTTTTTTATTTAGCAGGGGTTAAAACGGCATTTCTGGAAAAAAAATCTCTTGATAAGATGGTGGAGTTTTTTTTGCCAGATATTGATTTTTGCGATTTAAAAATTCCGTTTGCTTGCGTAGCGGTTGATATTTCACGAGGCAGAGAAATTGTGATTCAAAAGGGCCCTATTCGGGAAGCAGTTTCAGCGAGTATTTCAATTCCTGGAATTATGCCTCCTGTAAAATGTGACGGTAATATTCTCGTGGACGGCGGTGCAGTTCAGCTTATTCCAGTTAAAGTGATAAAAGATATGGGTTGCGATTTTTCAATAGGTGTCGATGTTAGTATGAGCCTTTCCGTTGTTTCACAGGATGATCTAAAAAATGCTTTTAATATCATTAATCGCACAAATGAAGTTACACTTTCCGTGCTAAGACAAATTCAACTTAAAGACGTTGATTTTTTAATTAAACCAGATGTCCAAACTGTAAAGTGGTTTGAGATAAAAAAATTTCGCGAGTGTATATTGTCTGGTGAAAATGAAACCCTAAAAAGTATTTCTCAGCTTAAAAGCAAAATAATAACAAAGAGGATAAAAACATTTCTTAAACGTATTTTCTGTTGACCATTTTTTTAATTTATGTATAATAAGGTTATTGAAAAAGTATCCAAAACCGTCATTGCAAGAAGTCTTGTTTTGTGGGACGACGAGGTAATCTTAACCTTATTGTCGGACGTAATTTTATAAGATTGCTTTGCAAACACTTGCAACAATGGCAAAATCAGTTTTTCAATAATACTACGATGAAAATATATTGCATAAGGGAGAGTTAATAAGATGAAACCAACTTTTAATCCAAACGTAAGAAGAGACAAAAAGCATAAGGGATTTCGTGCCAAAATGGCCTCTTCTGGCGGAAGAAATGTCTTGAGCCGTCGTAGAAATAAGGGCAGAAAAAATTTGATACCTTAATGGGTTTATCGCGGTCAAATCGTCTAACAAAAGTCGATAACTTTGCCGAAATAAAAAAATCCGAAGGATGTAGGAAAATCTTATCCAATGGGTTTGTTTTTTATATCTGTCCGAATAAAAAAAATGTTTCTCGGATTGCCGTAGTATGTTTTTCAAAACTTGGAGATGCGTGTGTTCGCAACAAGTTGAAGCGGCGAGTTCACGAGATTTTTCGTCTAAATAATGTGCGATTTAAGTATTATGCAGATATTATTGTAATTCCGCAAAAAGATGTTATGCCGCTGGCAAATTATTTGTATATTGAAAAACATTTCTTGAATACACTAAAACAAATAAGAATTATATGAAATTATTGTCCATTTTTCTTATTAAAATATATCAACTTGTATTTTGTTTTATGCCAAAGTGTTGCAGGTTTTACCCGAGTTGCTCTGTGTACGCTGTTGAGTCGTTGAAGAAATTCGGATTTTTTAAAGGATGGTTTTTGACGCTAAAGCGACTTTTTAAGTGTGGTCCATGGCATCCTGGTGGCTATAATCCGGTGCCGTAAGAAGCTGTCCGACAAATCGTAAAACAGTCATTTTTTTGTAAAATATAGCAGTATTTGGCAACTAATAGCAACAAACAACACATCATTTTTTTACTGACGCTGTGTCGTCGGTAAAGCGGAATAGGTTGTCGGACAGCCTCTTCAGACCGTTCATGTTTGAGTAACTTGTGTTTTGCACGTGGAGATTAATTTATTATGGAAAAGAAAACTTTTTTAGCAATTGTTTTATCGCTCGTAATTCTTGTTGTTTGGCAGTGGGCATTTAAACCTAAATCGCAACATATAGATTTAGCACAATCCACACAAACTATACAAACCACATCTACCACCGATAAAATACAACAACCATCACAAATACGGGCTGAAAATAGCGAAGCCACATTGGACAATAGTGCTATTGAGTCAAAAAAACCTGCCAAAACATTTCAAATTGAAACAGATGAAATGATTTATACTTTGAGCGAGGACGAAGCCTCCATAACCAGTTGTCTCCTTAAAGAAAATCGTTTAAATAAAAAAACAACTGTTGAACTTGTGTTAAATGGCAAATTAGCAAATGACAAAAATACTGGCAATTGGTTAAGCATAATATCTCAGAAAGATCGATCGCATAATATCTGCCCACCAGTCGTCGAGCAGATCTGCCCACCCGAATTTGTCGGACAGGCAAAATTCTTAAAGAGAATTCATGAGTTTGACATAGAAAAAACATTTTATTTCAAGAAAGATTCAAATTTTGTAGACATAAAATATAGTGTTTTGAATAAAACCAAATTGCCAAAAAGTTTTAATGGTTTAACATTGTCAATTGGTCCTGGGCTTGGTACCGATGTAAAAGAATTAAAGGAAAATAATCGTCTTTTAAGAGCGATTTTATATTCAACAAAAAAGGCTGAAAAATTAAAAGTCGGTGATTACCAATTCGTTTCAAAGTGGGCAGGTATTGACAATAGATATTTCCTCTCAGTTTTTTTACGAACGAACGATGATTTTAAAAATATAAAAGTTGAAACGTCAGAGAAAATACCATCAATGGAAATTTTTACAGGCAAAATTGACTTTTTACCGTTTGAAAAAAAACTTTTTTCCATAATTTATTACACGGGACCTAAAGGGTATGCCAATCTTAAAGGAATGAAACTTGACGGACTTAACCCGCAACTTGAAAAGGCGGTTGATTTTGGATTTTTCAGCGATCTTGGAGAAATTGCACTTTTTGCATTGAATTACATTTACAAATTTACCAATAATTATGGTTGGGCGATCTTTATAATATCCGTAATTCTTAATATTATATCGTATCCACTTTCTAAGAAATCATTTACATCTTCACAAAAAATGAAATCGGTGCAGGAAGAGATAAAGATACTTCAGATGAGATACAAGGGCGATCCTAAAAAATTGAATACCGAAACATGGGCACTTTATAAAGCAAAAGGTGTAAATCCTCTTAGCGGATGTTTGCCAATGCTCGTTCAATTGCCTATTTTTTGGGCACTTTTCACGATGCTTAGAAATGCCTACGAATTACGTGGCGCACATTTTATATTCTGGATTACGGATTTGTCGGCGAAAGACCCTTACTATATTTTGCCTATTTTAATGGGTGGTGGAATGTTTTTACAGCAATGGATGTCCACAAACACCGCTGACCCAACACAGAAACAGATGATGATAATGATGCCAATAATTTTTACCGTAATGTTCCTCGGATTTCCATCAGGGTTAGTTATTTACTGGCTTACAAATAGTATTGTAACAGTTCTAGAACAGTGGCTTATTTTTTCCAAAGGGTCTTCAGATAAAAAAAATAAAAATGTAATTTTATCTACTCGGTAGATTGGCAGATTTGGAGGTTTATTTGTTATGAAAAATGAGAAAAATGAAATTGAGACAACTGGTAAAACTGTGGATGAAGCGATAGAAAAAGGACTAAAAGAACTTAAAATTAGTAAAAAAGATGCTGAAATAAAAATTCTTGACGAGGGCAAACCCGGACTTTTTGGGTTAATGGGTTTTTCTCCGGCAAGAATAAAAATATCAGCTAAAAATGGTGTTCCAATATCGAAAAAAACCGATGAGTTTATTTCTGATGCTTCTAATGAGGCTCAACCTACTACTACGGATTTTTCTTCCATGTTAGATACTTATCCATTATCGGCGAAAGATTCACGGGTTTCGGACAGCAAAATTGGTAAAATTACATCTATTTCTCCAATTGACTACACGGTTGTATCAAAAAGTGCTGAAAAAATTATTAAAAAAATGTTGGAACTTGCTGGTTTCGTAGTCAAAGTGTCCACAGAAGTATCTCATAAAAATGGTATTACGTTCAATGTTTCCTGTGAGGACAGCCCTATTCTGATAGGTAGACAGGGGCAAACGATTGAAGCAATAGAATATATATTAAAATTGATATTAGGCAAACAGGAAAGCCATGGTGTAAGAGTATCGCTCGACATAGATGGTTATCTCGAAAAAAAATCTGAAAAAATTGTCAAAAAAGCAAAAGAACTTGAAGAATATGTGAAAGAAAAAGGTGAACCAATAGAAATAAAACTTCCAGCAAACGAAAGAAAAATAATACATCTTACCTTGCAGAATAGCGAATTTGTTGAAACAATATCAGATGGTGAAGGCGAGAATAGAAAAATTATTATTAGGCCAAAGTCTCACTCGTAATTTTTCCAAAATTTTGTTAATATGGGCAGGTGGCGGAGCGGCCAATCGCAACAGACTGTAAATCTGTCGGGCTGTGCCCTACGAAGGTTCGAATCCTTCCCTGCCCATTGTTTTAATTTTATTGTATTGAAAACTGGTTGTTGTCTTGCTTCTTTTTTGCTTCTCGTAGGCATGGTTCTTCAACCGTACGTCGTCGTGCGTGATGCGTATTGCGTATGGCGTCATGTGTTTGTAGGCATGGTCTGCGACGCATTTGTCATTGAGACTGTGTCACAATCCATCTTTTACCATCTAGTGTTGGATTGTAGTACCATATTTTACCATCAGTTACTATCTTCTATAAAAATGCAACTTTTTAGCTCATTGCGACACAGTCTGATTGCGAGCGGCCTTGTATTGTGAGCGAAGCGAAGCAATCTCGAACGGCACGCAAATAAGTTAGTGCCTACAACTTCTTACTTCTCTGCTCCTTTGACTCTCGTATTAAAAAAATGCAAAAAGTAAAAATTAGTGGATATTATTTTATCACCGACGAAAATTTAAGTAAAGCAGGAAATATTTTGGATGTAAAAAATGCGGTTTCATCTGGTGTAAAAGTTGTTCAGTATAGAAATAAAAGTGGCTCGACAAAAGAAATGTACGATGAAGCACTTGAATTAAAAAAAATCTGTCGTAAATCAAAAGATGTGATTTTTCTAATAAACGATCGAATAGATATTGCAGTTGCATCTAATTCCGACGGTGTTCATATTGGACAAGGTGATATGCCGTATCCTGTTGCAAGAAAAATTTTAGGCAAAAACAAGATTATCGGCGTTACCGTTCACACTGTTAAAGAAGCAAGAGATGCAGAAAAATTGGGTGCGAATTATATTAGTGTCGCACCCATTTTTTTAACAAACACAAAAAAAGATGCAAATAAACCCGTCGGAGTTTCGCTCATAAATAAGATAAAATCCTGTGTAAGTGGGACAATTCCAGTTATAGCAATTGGTGGAATAAATCTATTAAACGCAAAAGAAGTTATAGAGGCGGGTGCTGATGGACTGTGTGCTATATCGTCGGTAGTTACTAAAAATAATGTCAAAAAAGAGATAAAAAAAATTCAAAAACTAATACAAAATAATACGGAAATTAAATATGCAAATTAAATTTGTGAACCAACAAACTCCTTCTGATAAGACAGAAAAAACCATAGAAGGTATTTTCCGAATGGCTAGTCAGATAATGTTTAATTATTACATTATAGTATTGAAGAAAGATATTCGACAAATTGAGAACAAATACACCGTATCGTTAACAAAATGACCAATACACCTTATACTACTGAGTATTTAAGATTTCTTGAAACACTTGACAAAAATAAAGTGGATTATTTGATTATTGGTGCGTACGCCACAATGATACATACTAAAGAACCACGTGCCACTAAAGATATAGATACATGGGTACGACAAACGGAAGAAAACACTAAAAAATTAAGTGCTGCACTGAAAGAATTTACCGGCGAAATAATTTCGCCGGAAACCATTATGCGAAAGGATCAAAAAATAGAAATAAAAAGTGAGACATTTAAAATTGAAATATGGACGTCTCAAGAGATAATTACCTTTGAGCAGGCATGGGAAAAGAAAAAAACAGAATTGGTCGCCGGATTTACTATTACCGTTATATCAAAAGAAGATTTAATAAAATTAAAAAAACATTTTAATAGACCACAAGACAAGTTAGATGTTTTCTTGCTTGAATCAAAAGATATTCACAAAAAAACGGAATAGATTTTACAATGCAAAAAAAAAGTATCTAAAAAATTCAAAGGGAGGTAAAGTATGGAACAGAAAAATCTTGATTTTGTTAAAAAGTATTACAGTGACCCAAAAATAAAGGAACTCATTCTTTCGCAGTCACAAAATTATAGTTACTGTGTGGGAACAGGTGTAACGCTGCTTGAACAGGGTTGGACATTTCCTATAAAAGAAGTTGGAATTTCGCAGATTGAAGAACTTTTGAACGAGGGATTAGATATATCCTTTCCGATACGATGTAAAGACGATAATTATTTATATATCGTGTGGGATATAAAATATTTCAACACAGAAAATCCTAATTGGATTTTTGATAGAGTAAACCAGAAAAAAATATTTGAATTAGGAAGTCCGATTTTTGAAGCAGTAGAAGAAACGCTTGATTCATTCGGCATAAAATATCTTGTAGATATTACAGTGTCGGGAATACATGTATGGTCAAAAATAAAAGTATCGTCGGAAGCATTTTGTAAATTTGCCAGCGAAAGCAACCTTTTTCCATCGCTTGAGCAAAAGTATACACAAATTATACCAGAAGACAAAAAAAGAACGAGACCTGTTTCTTTGGATTTGGGTAGAGCGTATAACACAGCAGGAAAAATACTTGAATATTTTTCTCACATTTTGATTGATAAAAGTAAAGAATTTAAAATCCCTATAACTGTTTCTGGTGCTGCGTCATTTAGTAAAAATTTTTCGTTTTCTGGCATTTCATCAGATTTGTCACAATACAGCCATCCAATATATATGAGATGTATGCGGGCTTTTTGTTCTCTCCATCAGAAATCAGTGATGAATGGTTTTTCTGAACTTGGATCTGCGGTTAACATAATTAAAACGAAAGAAATTTCTTACGTAGATTCGCTTGAAATAATGTGGAACGTCGATAAAGCACTAAATTTTTACAATAAAAATTTTAAAAAGAAAAAAATTGATGTTCCAGATTCCTCGCAAGGGTGGCTTGAAGCGTTTAATTCATATACAAAAAGCGAGTTGAGAAAGAAGCATAAGATATGGGAAAGGATACCCGCAACAAAGAAGGATTGTGATTTAACACAGCCAGATGTAAAAAAGTTTTTTGAGCCTGCGAATGCCAATCCTGCTCTTTTGATACCGAGCAATTTACAGATTATAGTAAACCATTTTGCTTCAAGTGGTGTTTCAGCGGTGAAAAAAGTTTTTTCCATAATCGCTAAATATTATGCCGATAAAATGCTTGGATGGTATGATTATTTAAAATTTACAGGAATAAACTGGGATAAATACGACCCCGAAACTGTTAGTGATTTCTGGGGAAGAATATATTGGTCGTTAAACATTCCAAGTGTTCCAAAAAATGTTCAGAATGTTCCAAAATCCAGCAAAAGTCAAAAAAAACAAAAAAAGCAGAAACGAAAGAATGGCAAGTAATGAATGAAGGGCGAAAATATTAGAATTTCGTCCAAAAAAACATCGCAAATTAGGGGGAATTAGAGAAAAAATGAAAAATCTTGTTATTGTTGGGTTACAATGGGGAGACGAGGGTAAGGGTAAAGTAGTTCATTTTCTTTCCAAAAAAGCTGATTATATTGTTAGGTATCAAGGTGGCAATAATGCTGGGCATACGATAGTCTTTGATGGCAAAGAGTTTGTTTTACATCTTGTTCCCTCAGGAATACTTTTTCCACACACTAAATGTGTTATAGGCAATGGTGTAGTTGTTGACCCAGAAGCATTAGTTTCCGAAATAGAGTTTTTGGAAAAAAGAGGAATAAAAGTAAAAGGCCGACTTTTTATTTCGGAAAACTGTAACATAATTCTTCCATATCATAAAATTCTCGACGGTTTAAGAGAAAAGACGCAAAATATTGGTACTACAAAAAGAGGTATAGGTCCTTGTTATGCAGATAAATTTGCACGACTTGGTATTAGAATGTGTGAATATCTTGACAAGACTACTTTTGAGGAAATTCTTGAAAGTAATTTGAAGGAAAAATCAGCGGTTTTAGTTGATATTTCTGAGAATGCACAAGATTATAATCATGATAAAATTACTATGGCGGCGGCTGAACAATCTCAATTAATAGAAAAAGAGATTTTCAAAAACTATTTTTGGATAGTGAAAAAAATCAAAGAATATGTTACCGATACTTCAACCTTATTAAACAATGCGGTATCAGAAAAGAAAAAAATAATTTTCGAAAGTGCTCAGGGTACACTTTTAGATGTTGATTTTGGCAGTTATCCTTATGTTACATCTTCCAATCCTATTTCAGGTGGAGCGTGTATTGGTTGTGGGGTAGGGCCAACAAAAATAGATAAAGTTTTAGGTATAATAAAAGCATATACAACAAGGGTTGGAGAAGGTCCTTTTCCGACAGAGCTACAAGACAATGTTGGTAATTATTTGCAGACAAAGGGCAAAGAATTTGGTGCTACAACTGGTAGGGCTCGTCGATGTGGCTGGTTTGATGTCGTGGCTGCAAGATATTCCGTAATGTTAAACGGATGCGATTCGGTTGTTTTGACAAAACTCGATGTTTTAGATGAACTCAAAAAAATAAAGGTTTGCGTTGGATATAAATATAAAGGGAAAACGCTAAACGGGTTTCCTGCATCAAGAAAAATAATACGGGAAATAAAACCTGTATACATAGAGTTGCCTGGTTGGCAAAAGAGCATTAAAGGTATAACAAAATTTGAAAAATTACCACAAAACGCAAAAAAGTATGTTCGGAAAATTGAACAACTTATTGATACAAAAGTTTGCATAATATCAAACGGTAGAAGTAGAGAGGAAACCATAGTAATCGATAATTCGTTGCAGAAATAACAGAGATAATTAACATAGAAAGTTTTTAGAATAATTGTTCCGCCGTGTAATACTTTACAATTTCGGTAGCAACTTGGCGACCGAATTAAGTTTATCTAAAGGTGTCTGATAGTTCAGTGCTAAATGTCTTCTTTGATAATTATAGCTATACATAAAGTTGTTAAGTTCAGCGATGAAATCGGTTTTTGAAAGAGAAACAGTTTGAAGTCTGATACACTCATTATACAATATTTTCCAGAATCTTTCAATCTAACGTATCAAACATGTAAAATCTAACCCGTATCAAATCATGTAAAATCTAACCCGTATCAAATCATGTAAAATCTAACCCAAGGGGTCATCGTCAAATCATGTATAATCTAACCATGTAAAGGGGGTTAGATTATGAATTTAGAATTCAAAATGAATTACTTAAAAACCATTTATCAACGGTATCACAAATCAACTCGTAAAGAGAAAAGAGAAATTCTCAACGAGTTCTGTACTGTTTGTGGATATAACAGGAAATA
>JBDRIG010000011.1:0-4245 GCA_043816185.1 Elusimicrobiota bacterium
ATCGAGGCTATCCGACAAATCATAAAACAGTTATTTTTTTGTAAAATATAGCAGTATTTGGCAACTAATAACAACAAACAACACATCATTTTTTTACTGATGCTGTGTCATCGGTAAAGCGGAATAGGTTGTCGGACAGCCACTATCGTTCGCAATGGCTTTTACTCATTTTCCTTGCAGTTTCGTCCGTTATTTCAAAGAACTTTTGTTTTTTCGGTGGAGCTTAAAATTGCTGCTCCAATATCACTTTTTTGTATGGAAAAAATTCTATCAATTGAAAATCTCTCTGTTAAATATATTGTCAACTCGTCGACCGCGGGCAAGAAAAAAACAATTCCCGCAGTGAGAAATGTTTCGCTTTCGATAAACAAAGCGGACTCTCTGGGAATAATTGGAGAATCGGGTTGTGGAAAATCAACGCTCGGATTTTCTATATTAAATCTTCTACCAAAAGAAGCAAAAATAATTAGTGGCAAGATTATTTTTAACAACCAAAATATTTTGTCATCAGCAGACGAATCCGCTCGGCAACTTAATGAAAAAGAATTACAAAAAATAAGGGGTGGGAAAATCGGGATTATCTTTCAAGATCCGTTATCATCGTTAAATCCTGTAATAAAAATTTCGGAACAAATACGAGAGACACTAAAAATACACAATCAGGATTTCTCAGATAACAAAATTGAAAAACTTCTTGAAATGGTTCAACTAAATAATTCAAAAATAATAAAAAATTATTATCCTCACCAATTATCGGGTGGAATGAGACAGAGAATAATGATTGCTATGGCAATTGCTTCAAATCCAGAAATTATAATTGCCGACGAGCCGACGACAGCATTGGATGTTACAATTCAAAAAGAAATTCTTGAACTTATCAAAAAACTTGTAAAAGAACTTAGTTTAACTGTAATTTTTATCACGCATAATTTTGGAATTATATCGGATATATGTAATCGTCTGGTTGTAATGTATGCTGGAGAAATTGTTGAGGAAGGCGAAACCTCTGAAATAATTAAAAATCCAAAGCATCCTTACACAAAAGCACTTTTATCGGCAATTCCAAATGTACATAATTTCAGAAAATTTAGCACAATTCCAGGTAATGTACCTGATTTACTGTCGCTACCAGATGGATGTAAATTCAATCCGAGATGTTCTATGAAAACTGAAAGATGTGTAAAAGAATATCCGCAATTAGAACAAAAACAAAATAGATTATTAAGATGTTTTAATTCGTGAAAAAGAATTTTATGTTGAATAATACAATATTAAAAACAGTTAATATTAATAAAAACTTTCTCGTTAAAAAAAAATTTTTTTCAAATAAAACCATCATAGTTAAAGTTGTAGAAAATATCTCAATTGAACTTAAAAAGGGGGAGATACTGGGTATTGCAGGGGAATCTGGGGCTGGTAAAACTACTTTTGCAAAAATTATCGCAGGACTTTTAGATTATGATTCTGGCGAAATTTTTATCGACAATAAAAATCTAAAAAATTATTCAAGATATGAATTATCAGAGAAAGTTCAGATGATTTTTCAAGACCCATTTTCGTCGCTTAATCCAAAACTCTCAATAGGCACTGTAATTACCGAAGCGATGAAAACTAAAAATAATAAAAATTTTTTTGAAAAAGCATCACAGACTGAAAAAGCATCACAGGCATTGAATTTAGTAGGTTTATCTTCTGACGCAATATATAAATATCCGCATCAGTTTTCGGGTGGGCAACGACAAAGAATAGCAATTGCACGGGCTTTAGCAAAAAATGCGGAAATTATTATCGCAGATGAGCCTGTTTCTTCTCTCGATATTTCAGTTCAGGCACAAATTATGACACTTTTTCTTGATTTAAAAAAAAATCTTGAACTTTCTTATATAATTATTTCGCACGACTTAAATTTATTAGGTGCCATTTCTGACAATATAGCAATAATGCAAAATGGAAAAATTGTTGAATATGGAAAATCAGAAAAAATTATGAATAGACCAGAAAATCCATATACTCAAAAACTTATTTCCGCAATACCGACAATAAATCTCGCATCTCTTTAATGCACGACGATAAAACGGGGGAGGATAATTGCGGCGGAAATAAACTTGCGGAGATACGTGTGAAAATATGCACGAGGACAACAGAAATAAACGGGCGGTGGGTTAAGCGGTGAACTATACTAATCATCACGGCCAACGTAAATAATGCGGTAGGACAAGCATTATAAAAGGTAAAATAAATGTATAAAATCAAAAAATTAAAATCTTTAATATCTAATCGAAAAACATGGATTGTCGGTGGATATATTCGCGATATCTTTTTGGGTAAAACCACAAAGGACATTGATTTTGCAACTAATGGGAATACAAAAAAAATAGCACAAGCATTCGCCGACAAAAATAAAGGCAGTTTTGTAGTTCTTGATGATTTTAATAGAATATACCGTGTCATTATAGATGATGAGATTTATGATTTTTCTAAAATACAGGGAAAAAATATTTACGATGATTTAGCCAGACGGGATTTTACAATAAATGCCATGGCGATTAAACTGGCGGAAAATGGAGAGTGGAAGGTAGAGAGCAATAATCTAAGCAATAATCTAATAGACCCATTTGGTGGATTAAAGGATTTAAAAAATAAAATTGTAAAATGCACCTCTGAAAAAAATTTAACAGACGACCCGCTACGACTTTTGAGGGCATATCGTTTTGCGGGACAATTAAATTTTAAAATAGAGCCGAAAACAGAAAAATTCATAAAAAAATGCTCACCATATTTGAAAAACATATCAAATGAGAGAATACAAAATGAGATACTTTTAATATTTGAATTAGCAGACAGTTACACAACGATAATGAAAATCTACAAATCAAATCTCTTAAAAGAAATTATTCCGGAATTAGTAAAAACTAAAAATATAGCGAAGTGCTACTATGCTAAAATGGGATTATTAGGACATTCCTTCGATGTGTTAAAAATGCTGGAGAAATTTTATAACACTGATTTCAAAAATGTTTTTCCTAAATTTCATAAAAAAATATCTGCACATCTTGAAGAAAAAATCTCAAAAACAACAAAGAGAAAAACTCTTTTAAAATTGGCAGCGCTTTTGCATGATATTGGAAAACCAAAATCGGCAAAAAAAATTGGAGGTCGATTAAGATTTTTTGAACACGAAGACCGTGGCTGCGATATTATAAACATTATCGGCAAACGTTTAAAATTTTCAAACAACGAAATAAACTATCTCAAAATTCTCATCAAACACCATATGCGAATAGGAAATCTCACATCCGCCGAAAAATTGACCGATAAGGCGGCGTGGAGATTCTTCAGAGACCTTGAAGATAATGCTACTGACCTTATTATTTTATCTGTTAGTGATGCTTATACGTATCCGAAAGGTAGAGCAAGGACTCTTCATAAAATAATAGCCAACAGGCTATTAAACAAATTTTATCGTCAAAGAAAAAAAATTATTCCGAAAAAAATCTTAAATGGTTTTGAAGTAATGAAAATATTAAAAATTCCTGAAAGTCCAATAGTAGGAAAAATTCTTAAAGAATTAGAAGAGGCACAAGTATTAAAAAAAATTAAAACAAAAAGTGAAGCAGAAAAATTTATTAAAAAATGTTTTGCCAAATCATTTAAGGACGTAATCGTGGCTAAAATATAAAGAATTACTGATTCTTGGTGGTTAAAAAATACTTCTGGTCTTCAGGCAAAAGCATTCGAAGATCAATGGTTAGTAGATGTAACCAATAAGTGCCCCTTAAATCGTGGAGAACGATGGAAATCCCAAGACCGCTGCTTATTTTTATGAAGATGGGGTTTGGCGAAGAGATTTTGATAATGGAATTGTTTTATGCAATCCATCTGATAAGGCAAAACTTGTTTGTTTAGAGACTACTTATAGAAAAATTAATGGTCAACAAGATAAAAAAATAAATGACGAGTCATTAGTCTCTGCGATAACTATCTCTCCCCAAGATGGAATTATTTTACTGAGGAAATCAAAGATACTAAAAAAATAAATTTATGAAAAACGCTGTCTAAAATCATTAGAATTATAGAGCATATCAATAATTTTCTGATATACGGATACCTTGTCAACTCATTTAATAATCTAACCCTTGGTAGGAAGGAACAGAGTTGTTAACAACATAAAGTTCAGGTTCAAAATTTTCCTGAATTTTCTTAGATTTAGAAGTCATTTGAAAAATTTTATCTAATTTTTTGTCT
>JBDRIG010000012.1:0-7374 GCA_043816185.1 Elusimicrobiota bacterium
CAACAACAAATGGCTTGTCCTGTATCTAATAATATAGGAGTCGAACAAGCTAATAGTTTAGCCGAATAAATCATTAAAAATCAGTGGGTAGGACATTTCTACTTGGCTGAGGGTAGGACATTTCTAAATGGCTTTGACATATCGCCTTTTTTTAGGTAGAAAAAATCCGTTGTGTTTCTAAGAACTAGATTTTCACTTGATTGAATAATTCTATTTTTGATTTTTAAAAAAGAATTTCTCTTTTCTTCGTCAAATAGGGCAGCCTCAATAATTGGAGTTCTTTTCAATATATTTTCAGCAACAACATCGCTAAAAAATCTACGGTCAAAACATATGAGTTTGCGTTTATTCTCATATTTTATACTATTCCAAAATAGTAAATTTGCATCACGAAACATATCTGGTGCATAGCCAGCTTCCTTTGAAGTACTGATTATTTTTTTAAGTATATCCGGAAAATTATCCTTATTGTTTTGGCGAATAATCTTAAATATAAATTTACAATTATGCAAGGCTGCTACGTTAGTATTTTTTAATTTATTTTTGGAAAGGTTAAAAATATTATAAATATTTTCATTTATCTCAATAAATGCTGGACCTAAAAAGTTTTGCACATCTTGGGCCGCTCGAACTGTTTCGCACTGGCAAGTAAAAAGATACTTTATATTATTGTTTTCTAGAGCTATATTCCACATGAAGTTATTAATAAAATTCGTAAAATCATAAAACAACCCAGCATGATCAGCTACTTGGATTGCTGGGAATTTTAGAAATTCTTTTATAGCGACTTCAATTTCTGATTTATCCAAATCTCGAGATAAATAATCTTTCAACACATTTATAGATATGTCTGTATAATTATTTATTGATGCGGTGTTGTTTGATACTATACTAGTTAAATACGCGGAAATCGTAAAATTGGATATACTCTTTATGGTTTTGTAGGAATAAGTATTGTATTTCCGGAGATTTTGGTATATTTTATGGTTTAATATTTCTTGGTTTATCATAAATTGTAGGGATGAAGAAATCGTTGATTTATGCCTCCTGTATGTATAAACAACACATTGATTTTACTCGGAGATTTTTTATCGGCAAAAGTTTTTTGTATAGCCTTAAAACATTTATAAGTATATGTTGAATCAAGAATTAATCCGTATTTTCTTCTTATGCTCAATATATCATTTATGTCTTTTTGACTGAATCTACCATAACCCCTTCCTATAAAAGATGTAACTATTTTAAATTTATTAATATCAATTCGATCTTTTAAAAAAATATTAATAAGCTTATGATACTTATTAAAATAATTAATTTTATTGGCAATAGATACCCCAACAACATTCCATTTTAAATTATTTAATTGTTTATATATTTCAATTCCAGCATGAGTTTCGCCAGTTCCAGCGACAACAAAAATATAATCGAATTTTATTTTTAAATTTTGTTCTTGTTGGTAAATCTCTTTACCGAGCTCAATTGAGGCTTGCAGGGTTATGCTATTTGATAGATCAATATCGAGTAAAGCCACCCTTCCCCCCTTCTTTTCACATATTTCTTTTATTTTAGTCTCCATTTTTTTGATTTTATCTAAATTCCATTCTCCGATTTCATATACCTTAGCTCCCGAAAGATACATTTGTAGTCGATTGCCGCCCAAAATTTTTGATTTCTCACCCGACAGAACCAAATGCACATTATATCCTTGGGGTATGCAGTAATTTGCCATGGCCATACAATAATTGGACTGTAAATCACCATCGACAATTATATCTGTGACGCCGTGGTCTTTAAAATATTTTAGACAATATTCAATTTTTCTAACTTTATTACCGCTACCAAAAGCATCTGCCTCAAACTCATTTTTAATAAAAAAGTTTATATTTAATTTATCAGTGATTTTTTTATTATAAACTATTCTTGTTGGAAAATTTCCAAGTCGTATTTTATTTATTTTTTCGTTTGACATATTCGTATAGTTTTACTATTATAGTTGTATAGTATTAAAATTATCACTTATCAATGGTTAGTATATGAAATTTTTATCATTTAGTCAAACAAAATTAGGGAGTTCCTTGCCGTTGCCCGCGCACGGGAGGGCTGGGGCAAGGACAACATCTTCTTTGGCGGCGCATTTTGCTTTGCAAAATACGCTTTCAAATTCCGCCGAAAAAAAAGGCAGTCCGAGCGAGGGCGAGGCAACACATCTTTCAATTTCGCTGAATGTAAAACTTAACGGATGCGAGAGGATTCGAACCTCTGATGCTCTTGCGAGCATACTGGTTTTCAAGACCAGCGCCATCAACCGCTCGGCCACGCCTCCTTTTTTGCTCTTTTTTACACGGATTTCAGTAACAGCTTTTTTGTAAAATCATTTTTTGTTATTTAGCACTACTTCGTCAAGTAACTCATTTATTGACAACCTATTTTATGTTCATGGTCATTGCAACAGGGTGTCATTGCGGGAGCTCATAGGACTCGTGGCAATCTTGGTGTTAAAATCAACGACGAAATTGCTTCGCTGTCGCCCGCAAAAACGGACAAAAGCACCTGCAATGACTTTTTACTTATTTTTTTTGCAGTTTCGTCGTTGTTTTCTATGTCCTATTGTATTTTTTTTCGTCGATATGTCAACAAATTCTTTTTCATCATTCATTAATCTCACCATCAATCCAGCAATCCCATCACAATATCGCCACTCGCTTTCAATCTCTCACTAATTTCAATCCCTGCCAAGTTTAGAAGCATTTAATGACCAGTAAACACGACCCCAAAAATCAGCGGCCGTTTGAGCATCGTACTTATCCCAGTTAAGACCTGTAAAACGAAAATTATCATACCATCCTAAATTTTTATTGTTATAGTAATCGCCTATCACCGAAAATATTTTTTTTGTCGCCGAAATACCACCGTTTTTAGTAAAATAATCGGCTATAAACTGCAAATTATTTGGTACCAACAAAGCAGGGTTCGCCACCGAATTATCAAAAAGTTTTTTTACATCATGGTTATCAAAAACCGGTATTGTCGACGACACTGGGGTTTTCTCCCACTGTTTATGTTTTTTCCTTAAAGTACTTTTTAGATAAGCGTTGGTTGCTTGAAGCCAACCGTTCGACGAATCCGGAATTTCTATTTTTTTTGACAATCTCACAGTTCCAAAATTTTTTCTAAAATATTCTATTGATTTATCAACGTCCCACATTATTTCTATTGCATCAAGATATGATATCTTTTTCGTTTTAATTATATCTACGCTGGGGCCCATCTCAAAATGTCCACCAATAAGTGATTTTTGGTGCACCGAACATATCGCTCGAATACATCTCATATAAATTGGATGAGCGTATTGTGTTAAATCGGAAGAAATTCCAGAGAAAGGATACGTTTTGCCATATTGTGGTGTATCAGAAACCGTAACGGGAATTTTATATTTATTTAACTTCCTGTTTTTTTTTATCAATGAGTGCGTAAAAAATTCTAACACCTTCCCTACTGCATTATATGCTCTCCCAAGTTCGCAAGAAACTGGATAAAAACGTTTTCTGTCGTCAGACATAATTTGCGAATATTTTTTTTCAAGCGACGGAAGAATAAAACCTTCATCTGACAATTTATGAAATGCTTCAGATTTAGTAGAAATTTTTGACCACATATGTATTCCCGACATCGTTATATCAACAACATATTTTATGTCAAATGTTTTAAGTATTTTTTCGATTATTTTGAACGTTGGTAACATCCACTCAAAAATTTGCTTTTGATTTTCTCTATTAAAAATAAACTGTGGATTTTCTTTGTTAAAATAATCAA
The DNA here is from genome assembly GCA_043816185.1 of Elusimicrobiota bacterium. Lineage (GTDB taxonomy): Bacteria > Elusimicrobiota > UBA8919 > UBA8919 > UBA8919 > JAZDKR01. The sequence continues at coordinate 3,814 of JBDRIG010000012.1, forward strand.
TATCCCAAATTATATACAGATATTCGTCATTGCAACATCTTATTGGAAAAAAAATGTCCAATCCATCGTCAATAAGTTCTTCTATCTTGCAGATTTCAACTTCTTTGACAGGCAAGGTCCATCCGCGTTCAATAAGTATTTGTCCGTTACCAATACAATAATTATAATTTTTTGATTGATTGATTAGCAAGTCACGTATTTTTGAGTCATTATAAAATTTTTTGATAAAATTGAAATTTTTTTCGTCCATAATAAGTCCCATAACAAGCATAGTAAACATTACAATATTTACGTTTGCTTCCAAGGCATGGCAAATTTAAATAACCAACGTGTGACCGTTTTGCATAAATTTGAAACGATATCTCTAATTTTTTCAAACCAAAAATACAATAGTGGAACTAAAAATAAAACAAAAAATGTTGAAAACAACATACCACCAAAAATTGTTAATCCTAATGTTCGCCACATAGTTGCCGATTCGTCTGTGCTCAGTATCAGGGGTAAAACGCCAAGAATTGTTGTAGCTGAGGTCATAATCACCTCTGAAAAATATGTTTCTGGTGTATTAAAAACAACTTTTAATAGATTACGTTTTTTTTCTCTTTCATAGATATTCATTTTTTCCACCATAATAATTGCAGAATTTACTACAATACCACCAAGCATCATCAAACCAATCCATACGCCTAAACTTATTGGTTTTTTGAATGCTATTAGTGAAACTGCTACGCCAATCAGCCCTAACGGTATAGACAACATTATAATGAACGGTTGCACATATGATTCAAACAATGCAGCAAGTGTTAGATAAATCAGTATCGCTGTTAAGCCCAATGCAAAAATGAACTGTTTTTTATTGCGAACCATAGTTTCATATTCACCGGAAAATTTGTAAAAATAATCTTTAGGAAATTTCAAAGTTTTTAATTCTTTATCCATACTATTTACTGCTGTTGAGAGCCCAGCTTTTCGTCTGTTAGCACTTATTTGTATAAACCTTTTTTTATTTTTATGCCATATTTCTTGTTGTGTGTTAATTTTAGCAATATCGCTAACTTGGTTATACGCAATAATATCGCCAGTATGCGGCGATACAATCCTTAATGTTTTAAGATCCGATTCATTTTTTATAGTATTTGGAAGCAATTTACAGATTGTTTCTACTTCTTTTCCTTCGGTCCTGTAGTAGGTAGCAACTAGTCCTCTCAATTGACCATGTAATGTATTTGCTAAATACAGTGTCGTAAGATTAAATAAACTTAATTTGGCCTGATCAACATCTACGACAACTTCGGGCTCATCCTCACGCATTCTTATTTTTACATCTGCAAGTGTTCTGAGCTGTGCCAATCTACCCGAGGACAAAAATGCGATTTGTTTCAGCACGCCATAATCAAAACCGTAAAAGTCAACAAATACTTCTTTTGATGCTAAATCTTGTGATGGCTGATAATACAAAAATGCAGGCATAAATTTATCAAACTTTTTTTTAAAGTCATCTTTTACATATTCTACATCTTTTTTTACCTTTACCTCTACAAAAGTATGTAATTTTTCTACTTTAGATGTAACGCGATCCACCTGAGAATACAGTAATACTTCTTTTTCAATCGCTTTAACAACATCGTTTGACCGTTCAATTCGCGTCGCTGGTGGAAACTGTATTCCTATACGAAAAGTGTTGATTTCAGTTGTTTCCATAAATTCCGATTCGCGAGTTGTAAATACATAAAAAGTGAAAACTAAAAGTGCTGCTATAAAAAGAATTACTTTTTTTGGTTCTCTAAAAACAAATCTTAAACCAGAGACAAAATATGACAAGAAATTTTTTTCCCATGCTGCCTTTTCAAGCTCCAAACTTTTAGATAATCTGATTACAAGTGGTGGAATAAAAACTATACTACATATTAATGAAGATAATAACGAATAGGTTATTGCCAGACTAAATGGAATATACAATTTTTTTACCTCTGGTTCCAAAAAAATCAACGGTAAAAACACAATTATTGTAGTTAAGGTTGACGCAAGAATAGGCATAAAAAGTTCTTTTGTTGCTTCTACGACAATCTTTGTTCTATCTTTTTCTTTTTTGGAATATAGAGTAATGTTTTCTAATATTACAATGGCATTATCTACGAGCATTCCTATGCCTAATCCCAAACCACTTAATGTCATAATATTAAACGAAAGTTTACCTATATACATTAGCACTATTGTTATGCATAAACCCATTGGTACAATAAACATAACAATTAGAATGCTTCTGAAATTTTTCAAAAATATAAATAATACAATTGCAACTAAAATGGCACTATAAACAAGTGAAACATTAAGCGATTCAATTGACTTATTTATAAAATCGGCATCATTTTTTACGACGGTAAAAATTATTTCTTGGTCAAATAAATTTCTTAGTTTTTCTGTTTCTTCTAAAAGATTTTTCGCAACAGATAAAGTGTTTGCGGCGGTTTCTTTTTGAACATATATAGAAACAACGGAACGCAAATTCAGACGGGCGAATGAAGTTGGATCATTGTAAGAATCTTTCACATCCGCAATTTCTCCAAGACGAATAACAGAACCCTTTTCTGTAATTGCAACAGCAGTATTTTTTATTTCAGAAACATCCTTATACTCGCCAGTAGCACGAATTATATATCTATCATTAAATTGTTCCATTTCTCCTGCCGAAACAGAAATATTACTTAAATTTATTTTTTCTATAACACCTAAAATTGGTAGACTGTATGCTATCAATTTTGCATTATCTACTTCAATTAAAATTTTTCTTTCTCTACCACCACCTATCTCTATGTTTGCTACACCGGAAATACGAAAAAAACGCTCCTTTACTTTATTTTCGGCGATTTCTCTTAGTTGTTCAGGCGTATAAATATCGGATGCTAATGTTATGATTACTATTGGCACGTCGGATTGTTGAAATTTTGCAATTACAGGTCTTTCCATTTCACGAGGTAATTTAGATTTTACGGTAGCAAGTTTTTCTCTAATATCAAGTATTGCAAAATTAAGATTAGTTTTAGGATAAAATTTTAAATTTATTACCGATTCTGCTTCTCTTGATGCAGAGGTTACTTCCTTTACACCGTTAACTTCTGAAAAAACCTCTTCCATAGGACGAGTAACATATTTTTCTACCTCGCTCGCAGAGATACCACCACGCAAATGCGATATAACACTTATTTCGCCAAATTCATAGTTTGGGTAAAGTTCTACCGCAATGCGTCCGAAGCAAACCAAAGCAAAAACAACTAAACTGAATGCAATCATCAGTGTTGTAACAGGTTTTTTTATTCCTAATTCTACAATTGACATATTATTTTCACCGTGTTAAATTTTATGCAACCAATTTTACCATCTCTCAATCAGACTGTGTCATAACTCTACTTTTGGTCATTGCGAGAGCCGATTTATCGGCTCGTGGCAATCTCTGTGTTGAAAATCGAGATTGCTTCGCTTCGCCCACAATGACGACAAGGTTACCCGGAATGACGGACTGAATCTAACGAAGTAGTGTTAGGGCTTATCGAGTATAACCCC
>JBDRIG010000013.1:0-6596 GCA_043816185.1 Elusimicrobiota bacterium
CGACGAAGCCGGAAAGTATCAAACGGTGTAGCACCATTATTATTCTGATACCAGATTTGCATAAGCCCGGTCAGTTTAATCTTTCCAAAACCCGCTTCCACCGACTCAGAATGAATACTTTCTACTGAGCCACATATCAAACCTAACAACATTCCGACTAACAAAACATTACTTTTCATGTCTTCCTCCTTTTTCCTTTTGTAGGCACGAATCCCCAAAGGGGACAAGTTTTTATTCGTGCTTCTGCACGGTTGAACCCGTACCCACAATTATCATATCCCGACTCTTTTATATATCTTCGGAATATTTCTCACAAAATAATTGATGTTGAAACACCGCTCAATTTCTTTTTCTGAAAGATGCTTTCTGACAAAATCGTCCGCCATAACAAAATACTTAAAGTTCCGTGAAGCATCTTGTGGAGCATTCAAAACACTCTGAGTAATCCCCTGAACAACACGATACGCCTCATTTCTTGTCAGCCCTTTCTTTATCAATTCCAACATTAAAACCTGAGAAAAAAACACATCTCTTGATTTTTCTATATTTGAACGCATATTTTCAGGATAGACCACAATATTTTCCATCAACCTGTTAAATTTTTCAAGCATGTAATCAAGCAAAATACTGCTGTCGGGAAGAATTATCCTTTCAACCGACGAATGAGAAATATCTCTCTCGTGCCAAAGTGCAACATTTTCAAGCCCTGCTATTGAATTTCCTCTTATAACTCTTGCCAAACCACAAAGTTGTTCACTTGTTATCGGATTTTTTTTGTGCGGCATCGCCGATGAACCCTTTTGTCCTTTTGAAAACGATTCTTCAAGTTCACGAATTTCCGTCCTCTGTAAACTCCTGATTTCAATTGCAAACCTTTCTATCGAGGATGCAACAATCGCCAGACGACACAAATAAACAGCGTATCTATCTCTTGGGACAATCTGGGTTGAGACAGGTTCGGGTTTAAGTCCAAGTTTTTTACAGACATATTCTTCTATCTCTGGCTCTATATGTGCAAAAGTTCCAACCGCACCAGAAATTTTTCCATATGACATATGCTCACGAGTTGCTTTGAGCATTTCTGTATGACGGGTTATTTCGCTATACCATCCAAGAAGTTTAAAGCCAAAAGTTATTGGCTCTGCATGAACACCGTGTGTTCTGCCTATCATAAGTGTTTTTTTATGTTTTAACGCAAGTTTTTTTATTGTGGTTTTCAGGGTTACAAGTTTTTTTATTAACAATTCACACGAATTTTTAAGTTGGAGTGCATTTGTTGTATCAAGTACATCGGAAGAAGTTAGTCCAAAGTGAATCCATCTTGATTCTTTTCCCAGATTTTCACTTAATTGGTCAACAAAAGCAGCGATATCATGCTTTGTTTTTTCCTCAATCTCTTTTATTCTCGGGATGTTAAGTTTTACTTTTTCTTTAATTTTCTTAAACTCGTCGTCAGAAATAGTTCTTTTTTTGTTGAGTGCTTCACAAACAGCAAGTTCAACATCAAGCATTTTCTGAAACCTGTTTTCCTCAGACCATATTTTTGCCATTTCCGGCATAGAATATCTTTCAATCATTTTTCCTCCACTTATTTATCATCATTGACGCCATCCACGACTAAAAATAATAATTTTCTTGTTTAAAAATCAGTAACTTAATGAGTAGCACTTTCACTAGAACATCGCATTTGGAATGATGCATTTCAGCAACCCATAATTCAGATTCATCGTCTTCTTTTTTCTTTCTGTTTTTTTATTACAGCTTCCAGTCTTTTAATGTCTTTGGTATCCTGTTCCCTGTCAAAATATTTTTTTAACTTCAACGAATCTTCTTTAGAGATAAAATAAGCTATTAATCCTTTAAATGTTCCAGGAATTTTTCGTTTATATGCCTCATTAAATGAAAAGTTTGCTTGTTCGTTGAATATATCTATTCTATATGGTTTTTCACCTATAGTTAATATTACTTTATCTTGTAAAAGGTCTTTTTTGTCTATTTCCAATCCATTAAAATCTTTTATAGCTTTTACAACTTTCCCTGCATTTTCTTCTGTTTTTTTAATCCAAAAATCCATATCGCCTGTTTCACGTGGGATATTTGTATGAAAAATAACCGAATACGCACCATGAATAAGGTACTCAACATTGTTTTTATTTAGTAGTTTTATAAAATCTCTATAATCGCCTTCCACTTGTTTTTTTTCTTCCACTAATTATTCTCCCATTTTTCTTTTACTTATTATTTTCCTATTAATTCTATTAGATTCATTTTCCTGCCCAAAAAAAGCTCGCCTCGTTTTTCTTATTGCCGCCAACACATTAAGAGCGGTTTCAAAATTTTTTTCTGCATTAAGAATGTCTTCTTCGAAATGGACTATCTTTCTAACTATAACTTTTCTACCTTTATAAATTCCTTTTTGTAGAATTCTCATAAAGATTTCCTATTTGTTGTTGGTGTGTATTTTTACATTGTCTCTCGCTCCTCTGATATTCTCCACGACTAAAGCTGAGAGTTTTTTTATCTAAAAATCAGTAATTTTATTGCTTTTGGATAAAGATTGTGTTCCTGCTTCAAAACCCGTTTCTGCAATGTTTCGGGTGTATCACTTTTAAAAACTTTTACTTTTTTTTGCAAAATTATTTTTCCATTGTCATATTTTTCGTCTACAAAATGAACTGTACAACCAGAAATTTTTTCACCCGCTTCAAGAACCGCTTTATGAACATTTATCCCATACATTCCTTTTCCGCCAAATTTTGGTAAAAGTGCGGGATGAATGTTTAAAATTTTTCCACTATATTTTTTTATGAATTCTTTTGAAAGTTTCAACAAAAACCCAGCAAGACAAACTAAATCAACTTTTTGTTTCTCTAAAAACTTAATCGCTTTTTCATCAAAATTATTTTTTTTTGGGTCAATAAACACTGCTTGTATATTATATTTTTTTGCACGATGTAATGCATAAGCATCTTTCTTGTTTGAAATGACAATAACAATTTTTGCCGATAAATTATTTTTATTACAAGTGTTTTTATTACAAGCATCGATTATTGCTTGAAGATTTGTTCCACTTCCCGACGCAAGAACACCAATTTTTATCATTTTTAGGATTTCTCTAAATTTTATTGCTTTTTTTATTTTTAACAGGGGGTTGTAAAAAGAAAATTCGAACCAGCTCGATTACCTCGATTATTTTAAAAAAAATCGACGGCACTGATTTCTGGGCATCTGTATCTTTTGCGAGTTGATGTTTTTTTCCCAAATTGGATTGATTCTATGGGACACCACTGCAGGCACGCAAAACATTGCTCACATTTGCTACCCCATTTTGGCTTGTCATCAGTTATTTTTATATTTTTCACAGGACATATTTTTTCACATATCCCACAACCATTACATTTGTCGTCAGCCCAGAAATTTTTGACTTCTTCTGGTATATGGGATGCGAAAATTTTATATAGCAAGTTGTGAAAAATCCATTTCATAATAAGAATATCTTTTTCTATAATTTTGCTTTTGTTCTTTATACATTCCGCAATATATTTTATTTTGGTTTTTTCTTTCTCAAACAATTTCATTTGTTTTTCGACGGGGATCGCACCGTATAGAGGCGTATAATTTCCCGGCATTTTTACACCAAATCCAGCCGAAAAAACAATACCTTTTTTATCAAATATCTTTTTCGTTTGTAAAATAGCCCCGCCCTGAAACCCACCATAATTAGCAATTGCAAACAAGTATTTATTTTTGGACGTTTCCAAGTTGTCCGTTTTTGGTACATCAAGTTTTTTAGCAAATCTTTCAACAATCAGCGGAAGCCCCCAGATGTAGACAGGGAACACTATCCCAATGTTACTGGCCGACAAATCTATATTGTCGTCGTTTATAACTTTATTTATAGCCACAATTTCGGTATCGCCGAGTTCGTTTGCTAAATCCCGCGCTATTTTTAATGAGTTTCCTGTTCCAGAAAAATAAAACAATTTTGTCTTCATTTATTTTATCTCCTTCTCGCACGAGCAAAACCATCTCGCTCACAATATAGGTTGTCGGACAGCCACAATAGCGAATCCATCTCAATCTTATAATGGGCTACACAACCGAAACTTTTCTTTCGCCACTTTCAATTTTGCCGATAATAATCGAATCTTTTAATAATTTGTGGACTTGTGAGCCCGTTGACTCGTGGACTATCATTACCATTCCAATCCCCATATTAAAAGTTCTATACATTTCTCTATCTTCAATTTTTCCTTTTTCCTGAACAATTCTAAAAATATTTGGTATAGACCAACTATTTTTGTGAATAATTGCTTTGTGGTTTTTCGGAAGGATTCTTTCAATATTATCATAAAAACCACCGCCGGTGATGTGACAAAGTCCGTGTAAAGCGTGGGGTATAGAGCGTAGAACAGACAAAATCTCTTTTACATAAATTTTTGTTGGTTTTATGAGTTCGGCACCAAACTTTTTGATTTCTTTTTCTGATAGAACTTTTCTTACAAGCGAATAACCATTTGAATGAAATCCACTTGCTGGAAGCCCAATTATCAAATCGCCATCTTTTATCTTTGAACCATCAATCACATTTTTTTTATCAACCATGCCAACCGCAAAACCAGCTAAATCATATTCCCCAGATTTGTAAAACCCTGGCATTTCTGCTGTTTCACCGCCTAAAAGTTGACAACCTGCCTGTTCACAACCAATTTTTATTCCTTTAATTACATCTTTTGCAATTTGCAGATCTAATTCTCCGCATGCAAAATAATCCAAAAAAAATAATGGTTTTGCGCCGCAACAGATAACATCGTTAACATTCATTGCCACAAGGTCTATTCCAATAGTATTATGCTTGTTAAGAATTTGTGCAATTTTTAATTTTGTTCCAACACCGTCGCAACCCGCAGAAATAAATTTGTCGCCACCAATTGGAAAAAGTCCAGAAAAACCACCAATCTCTGGTGACAGTTTTTTTATCCAATCAACAAGTTTGTTTGCTTTGTTAATATCCACCCCTGCTTTTTTGTAAGTAGTCATTTCGCTCCTTTACTACCAGGTTTTATAAATGGTATCCCTTTTTTACACAACGGACATTTTTCTGGTTTGTATGTTTCTATTTTTAATTTAAGTAACGCAGTTGTAAAATTTTTTAAGTTTGATCTATCAATAACAGAAGCAACACCTGCAACCTTTCCACCATAACTTTTTACAACTTCCATCACTTCTCTTGTGGAGCCGCCTGTTGTAATCACATCTTCAATAACTAAACATCTTTCGTTTTTTTTAATTTCAAACCCTCGACGCAAAGTCATTACCCCATTTGCCCTCTCGCAAAATATTGCACGGCATTTAAGAACTCGTGCTACTTCCTGCCCTATAACAAGCCCACCAATCGCAGGACTAATAACAAGGTCACAGTGAATAGAAAGTTTTTTGACAAGCAATTTTGCGAGTTTTTCAGCAATATCTGGGTATTGCAAAACCTTTGCACATTGGACATATTTGTTGCTGTGTAATCCCGACGACAAAATAAAATGCCCTTCAAGCAACGCATCTTTTTCCTTCAGATTTTTTTCAACTTCAACTGAATATTTTTTCATAATCTTAAACAACCAACTGTTATTTGGTTGTTAACCCATTTTTAATAGATTTAATTGTAGCGGTGGCGACGATAGGGTGAAAATGTTTTTACATATCAACATGTCACCCAATTTGTTAATGTACCAATTTTTTCTATTTTTATCTCTATTTTATCACCAATTTTTACAGGTCCCACACCAGCAGGTGTACCTGTTGCTATGACATCGTATTTTTCAAGTGTCATAATTTTTGAGATGAAAGAAACAAGTTTTTCAACCTTAAAAATCAAATTTTTTGTATTAGATGATTGCTTTAATTTGCCATTTAAATAAAGTTCGATTTTGAGATTATTTGGATTTGCAATTCCTGAAACAATATGTGGTCCTAACGGACAGAAGGTATCGAATGATTTTGCTCTCGTCCACTGACCATCTTTTTTTTGAATATCACGTGCAGTAACATCATTGAGGCAGGTATATCCAAGTATATATTTTTTTGATTCTTCCTCGGAAACATTTTTGCATTTTCGTCCGATGACAATAGCAAGTTCAGCTTCGTAATCAACTTGTTTTGACATTTTGGGATATTTTATTTTTTTATTACTGAAAATTACTGTCGATGGAGGCTTCAAAAAAATTATTGGCTCTTCGGTTCGCCGTGACAAATTCATATTCAATTCTTTAGCATGATCAATATAATTCAATCCAACGCAAACAATTTTTGAAGGTTTTTTTTTGAATTTGTAAGTTTTCATTCTATAACACAATTAATTGTTAAATAACCAGATTATTGACGATTTTTTCAATGATCTTATATTATTAACAAATGTATAATCAATTTTGTCCAAGGGTGGCATTACATGTTAGATAACGATACGTTCTATGATAGTGTTCTTTTCTTCTTTTACGTATTGAGATGGTGTTCTGTAATTTAATTTTCTAAGTCTTTTAGACATATTGTATTCATTGATAAACTCAATAAGTTTTCCGTTCATCTCAATAATACTACTGAAA
>JBDRIG010000014.1:0-5948 GCA_043816185.1 Elusimicrobiota bacterium
TTACCATAGAGCCTCCTTACCGGGGTTAAAGTCCGGTGTATATATTATACACCACTTTTGATCGTTTGAAAAGATCACAAAAGGTCTGCGCTTTTATGCGTTACTTTATGACCTCCCCGGAAGGAAGCTTGCTTTTCCATAGATGACCAAAAGTAGAGTTATGACACGGTCTGAAAGTCTGACGAAGCCTACGACAAAGAACTCTGGTAAAAAAGAACTCTGTGAACAGACACATTATAATCTGTATTTATGAAAATTGTAAAAGTTAAACTTGATAACAGAACATATCCTATATACATTGGTGTTTCACTTGCAAATATTGGTAATACCTTAAAGAACAAAAACTTTTCGGGTAAAATACTTGTCATAACAAATACTACTGTATGCAAACTTTACAGTGACACTGTAATAAGAAGTTTAAGTAATGCTGGATTTGTTGTAGCAACCACAGAAATTCCCGACGGTGAAAAATATAAAACACTTAAAACAGTCAGTAATCTCTACTATGTTTGCATGAATAATCATCTTGAAAGAAATTCGATAATACTTGCTTTAGGTGGTGGTGTCGTTGGCGATATCGCAGGTTTTGTTGCCTCAACTTATCTCAGAGGACTTACACTTATTCAAGTACCAACAACGCTTCTTTCTCAAGTAGATTCATCTGTCGGCGGAAAGGTTGGCGTAAACCTTCCAAAATCAAAAAATATGGTAGGTACATTTTACCAACCATCATTAGTTTATATAGATACTTCAACACTTAAAACGCTTCCCGAAAAGGAATTTAATGCGGGACTTGCCGAAGTAATAAAATATGGCATCATTATGGATAAAAAATATTTTACTATGTTGGAAAAAAACTTGATGAAAATAAAATCGCTAACTATTGAACATATTGAATATATCGTATGGCGTGCTTGTCAATTAAAAAAGCGCGTGGTTGAATTTGATGAAAAAGAATGTGAAAAACATGGATTGCGAATTATTCTAAATTTTGGACATACCATAGGGCATGCAATTGAGTCGGCAACAAATTATAAAACATACTTGCATGGCGAGGCAATATCAATTGGAATGGTTTGTGCGTCTAAAATCGCTTTGGAATTAGGATTATTTAGTAAAACATTAGTAGATCGTGTTGAAAAGATTTTGGTAGAGTCAGGGCTTCCAATAAAACACAATTTACAAGTAAATAAAATTATTGAAAAAATGGCTTTTGACAAAAAGATTTTGAAGAACAAGATTCGTTTTGTTCTATCAAATGGTTGTCTTGGCAAAATAGTTATAAAAAACGATGTACCTGATGAAGTTATAAGAAAAGTTTTAGAGGAACAAAAGTAGGAGCACGCCTAAAGTGTCATTTGTTCACCATTCATAGCAGTAAATCCTACCTTTTTCAAAAATGAACATACGAATAAAAAATCTACAAAAAAAAATTACAAAAGAATTGTTGGACGGATTTATTTCGTCTAATCCATCAAACATTTTTTATTTAACAGGATTTAAAGCGGAAAATTCTTTTGTTTTTGTTTCTCGAAATAAAGTAAGCCTACATATACCTGAATTAAATTACCCGTCGGCAAAAAAATATGCCAACTGCCACATACAAATAACATCTGACAAATTTTTTAAAAAATACATAAATAAAAAAGTAGGATTTGACGACTGTGTTTCGGTTGTCCAGTTAGAAAAATTCAAAAAATCCACAGGCATTAAATTTCAAATTTGCTCAAATTTTGTTGAAGATTTCCGTCTAATAAAAGAACAAAGTGAAATTAAAAAAATAAAAACTGCCTGTGAAATTTCCAAAAAAGCACTTGAATATACCTTAAAAAAACTTAAAACAGATTTATTAACTAGTTCTCTATCGGGAATAACAGAAAAAGAACTTGCTGATGAACTGGAATATTCTTTACGAAAATGTGGTGCAGAAAAATCTGCATTTGACATAATCGTTGCATCGTCCAATAACGCCGCAGACCCACATCATAAACCAACGAATAAAAAAATTCAAAGTAATGATATGATTCTTATTGATTTAGGCTGTGTTTACGAGAACTATAATTCCGACTTGACAAGAACATTCTTTTTAGGTAAAATAAATGCTCATATTAAAAATGTGTTTGAAATTGTAAAAGAAGCACAAAAAAAAGCAATAAGTATTATTAAAGACGGTGTATCTTGTAAAGAAATTGATTTTGCTGCGCGAGATTTTATAGATAAAAATGGTTTTGGAAAGTATTTTATTCACGGAACAGGTCATGGAGTAGGAATTGATATACACGAAGGGCCGTCTATTTCTGCAAAATCTCAAACAAAATTAAAAACAGGAATGGTTATAACGGTTGAACCAGGAATTTATATCCCCAACAGGTTTGGCGTTCGCATAGAAGATACGGTTTTGGTAACAAAAAATGGCTGTGAGATTTTGTGAGATTTTGACAAAATAACACAAAACAGTAATCTAAGATTGTAAAAATGACATACAAATAAAGGAGTTTATAAATGATAGACACTTCTGATTTCAAAAATGGATTAACTATTCAAGTTGACGATGCACCGTGTATTGTTGCATGGTTTCAACATCACAAACCAGGAAAAGGTGGAGCTATAATGCGCGTGAAACTAAAAAACCTTGAAACTGGTGCAATTACCGAGAGAACTTTCAAATCAGGTACAAAGTTTAAAGAGGTTTCGTTAATAAGAGAGAAAAAACAATTTTTATATTCTTCTGGTGATAACTACACTTTTATGGATATGAAAAATTATGAGCAGATAACAATGCAAAAGGAAAAACTTGGCGATGTTATAAAATTCTTAAAACCCGATGCAGAGGTTGAAGCAATTTATATCGATGATAAATTTTTGACGATGGATTTACCTTTGAATGTGGAATTAAAGGTTACTTCGGCTGCTCCTGGATTCAGAGGTGATTCTGTTTCAAATTTGGTTAAACCCGTAGTGCTTGAAACAGGCATTGAAATTCAAGCCCCACTTTTTATTAAAGAGGGTGATATTATAAAGATTGATACGAGGACTGGCGAATATGTGGAACGCGTATCTAAATAAATAATAGGATAGTGTGACAAAAAAAACAATCACATTAATTAATATGGATATAGAAAAAATAAAATCGATTCTTGATGCTATAAAAAATACTGATATTGAAGAAATTTGGCTTGAAAAAAATGGTGAAAAATCTGGCTTTAGAAGAAAAAGTGTTTCTTTCACACCGTCTTCTTTTACACCGTCGGAAAAAATTGTTATAGAAGTCCCGAAATCTGATGACGAAGAGTTGATTCAGTCGACCTCTTCAAGTAAAAATCAGATCAAATCATCGATGGTTGGAACATTTTTACGATCGACAACTCCTGGTGGAAAACCACTTGTCAAAGAAGGCGATTCTATAACAATAGGTCAAAAAATATGTATTATTGAAGCGATGAAAGTGATGAAAGAAATAACATCAGAAGTGGCAGGAATTATCACAAATGTGTTAGTTACCGATAATCATCCTGTTGAATATGGTCAGCCGCTTTTTGAGTTAAAAACGGACACAAAGTAGAACGTGAAATGGACACAAAATAAATATTGAAAATTTCACGTCGACTTCAATCTTTGTTTTCAGTCTCTTGTGTTCAATTTTTGTGTTTAGTCTTTATGTCAGTTTAGCAATTGTGAGTGGAGCAAATAAAATAAATATATGTTTAATAAAATTTTGATAGCCAATCGTGGCGAAATAGCAGTAAGAATTGTTCGCGCATGTCGGGAAATGGGTATAAGAACGGTTGCTGTTCATTCTGAGATTGATTCTGAATGCCTCCATGTAAAACTTGCCGACGAATCGGTTTGTATAGGTCCAGCGTCTTCGCAAGAAAGTTATCTAAATATTGCAAACATAATCTCCGCTGCTGAAATAACTGGTGCAGATGCTATTCATCCTGGCTATGGATTTCTTGCAGAGAATACGCACTTTGCAGATGTTTGCGAATCATGCAATATAAAATTTATAGGACCATCAAAGACGGCAATTTTGCAGATGGGCGATAAATCAATGGCAAAAAAAATAATGAAAAAGGCTGGAATCCCAACAATTCCTGGCACTGATGAATGCATCACTACAGAAATCCCAAAACTTTTTAAGATTGCAAAAAAAATTGGTTATCCTTTGATTGTAAAAGCATCAGCTGGTGGTGGTGGTCGTGGAATGCGTATTGTTCCGTCAGAAAATTCGCTTAAAAATGCAATAATTACTGCACAAACAGAGGCAAAGGCAGCGTTTGGCAATGAAGATGTCTATCTTGAAAAATATCTTGAAGAACCAAGACACATTGAGTTTCAGATTCTTGGTGATATAAAAGGAAATGTGGTTTCATTTCCAGAAAGAGACTGTTCTATTCAAAGACGACATCAAAAACTAATTGAAGAATCTCCGTCTAATATTTCACAAAAACTAAGAAAAAAAATGGGGCACTATGCACGACTTGCTGCCAAAGCAGTTAATTATTTTACTGCTGGTACAATTGAGTTTTTGGTAGATAAAGAAGAAAATTTTTATTTTATGGAAATGAATACGAGAATTCAGGTTGAACATTCTGTAACAGAACTTGTATCTGGAATTGATCTTATTAAAGAACAGATTCGTTTAGCGGCCGGAGGGTTATTAGATTATGATTACGATGATATAACAATTAAAGGGCACGTTATAGAATGTAGAATTAACGCAGAAAATCCTGAAAAAGATTTTGCTCCAAGTCCAGGCAAAATTGAGTCAGTGATTTTTCCTGGTGGCCCAGGTATAAGATTGGATACCCATATTTATGGTGGATATACTGTGCCGTCTTCGTATGATAGTTTGATTGCAAAATTACTTGTAATTGATGAAACTCGAGAAAAAGCAATTGCAAAAATGCAACGCGCACTTTCGGAATTTGAAATTGTAGGGATTAAAACAACTATTTCATTTCATAAGATGGTTTTATCAAACGATTACTTCAAAAAAGGTGAAATTTATACCGATTTCATTCAAAAAAGGATTTATAGTGATAAATAAAATTTTGCAAATTATAGATGAGTGTCTTGAAGTAAAAGAAAAATCACAATTGCTTGCGCCAGTGATTGAGAAGATTGCACAAGAAATAATAAAATGTTATCGCAACGACAGAAAAATTGTTATTTTTGGTAATGGTGGTTCTGCTGCGGACGCACAACATATAGCTACGGAACTTGTATGCCGCTTTGAAAAAAATAGAAAATCTCTTAACGCAATTTCACTTACAACCAATACTTCAATTTTAACGGCGATTGCAAATGATTACAGTTTTGATAAAATTTTTTCACGACAGGTTGAAGCAATAGTTGAAAAAGGTGATGTAGTAATTGCTATTTCAACCAGCGGAAATTCCAAGAACGTTATTGAGGCAGCAAAACAAGCAAAAAAACAGGGTGCAATTATTATAGGATTTACTGGCTTCAACGATGGAAAACTAAAAAATGTTTGCGATATAATTTTAATGGCTCCATCAAAAATAACTGCACGTATTCAAGAAGTTCATATCATGGTTGGGCATATTATTTGCAAACTGGTTGAAGAAGAACTTTTCTGAATCTGAATATGGATATTGTAAGGTTTGAAGATTTGTGGTGAAAATTTTCCATCGCAAAAAAAACCACAAAAAAAAGAGAAGACCTTTTGTTTTAATTGTTACTGCAATGTGTAACACTACTTCGTTAAGCGATTCATTTACCGACAACCTATTTTATGTTCATGGTTACTGTAATAAGCCGTCGTTGCGACAGGCCGTTATCCACGGAAAAGCATGTCAAGTAGAAAATAGCATCCCCTTTGTCAAAAATCAGCATCTTTTGACACGCTTCCTTCCCGCTAAACGGGTGGAGATAAACGAATATAAATTTGTAAATGACACCAATAATAAAGGTGTAATGTTTTC
>JBDRIG010000015.1:0-2514 GCA_043816185.1 Elusimicrobiota bacterium
ATCTAAATAATAAACTTTTGGAGTTTGTTGACGACTACAACCAAAACAAAAGACTCAAAAAATTAAATTACAAAACACCATCGCAGTACTTAAAAGACACAAAAGGAATTACTCTACAACGTATCGTTAGCTAACAATTACACAATACGACAAAAAAATCAGGGTGTAAAAATTTATGATGCCTTGATTGAATCCGGGCGTGTTCGTCTTCGTCCGATTTTGATGACATCGCTGACGACAATTTTCGGGATGGTGCCTCTTGCTATTTCTCGCGGCAAGGGTTCTGAAACATGGAACTCGTTGGGGATAACCGTTATTGGCGGACTCACAGTTTCAATGTTTATCACACTTGTTCTTATTCCCGTTATTTATTCATTGTTTGAGGAAAAAAAACAGAATAATGAATGTAGCATTGCGACTGTGTCACAATGAGCTAAAAAGTTGCATTTTTATAGAAGATAGTAACTGATGGTAAAATATGGTACTGCAATTCAACACTAAATAGTAAAAGATGGATTGTGACATAGTCTCACAGTCTGAGTGACGGCTTGTTGCAATGACCATGAACATAAAATAGGTTGTCAGTAAATGGTCAGTAAATGAGTCTCACTTAACGAAGTAGTGCCAATTGGCAATTTGTAGTTTATCGTCATAATTGTTGTTATGAGGTCGCTTGTTTTATGATTGAATTTGGAATAGCACTTAATTTTTTACACTATTTTATAAATAGATTTTTTGTAATACCTTTTGGACTTGTTGCTGGGTTTGGGTGGTGGGGTGTTTTTGCGATTGCTGTTGGTGGCGATATTGTTCAGATGTTTTTATATTTTTACTTACTTGAAGGTTCTGGCGTAAATAAAAAATTGGGTAAAATAATATCAAAAAGATTTCCATCTCAAGAAAAAGTTGAAAAAACAAAAATGGTGAAAAAAGTTAGACGTTTAGGATATTTAGGAATAATCATTTTGGCAGCACTTCCTGTATATTTTGGCGGAATGTATTCTGCGGTTTTAATTAGCCATTTATTGCATCTCAACAGAAAAAAATCGTATATATACTTAACTATTGGTGCTATTGTTGGGGCAGCAATTCTTACGATAGGCATAGGTGTTTTATGGAATCTAATAAGATCGCTAATTATATAAGAATTGCCAAACAAATTGTCCGAAAAAATTCTTTCGCCGCATGCGAATCTACTTGGACTAGAGATAAACAACTTGGCTGTAAAATATACATCGTCGGTGGGTATGTTCGCGATAAAATACTCAAAGTAAAAAGTATTGATTTAGATTTTGTCGTTGAACCAAGTTTTTGTGAACAAAGATGGGATAAAGAAAATGGTTTAAAGGTTGCGGAAATTTTTCACAAAGAATTAGGCGGAAAATTAACTGTTTATAAAAAATTTTTAACAGCATCATTAAAATTAGAAAATGATTTTACAATTGACATTGCAACTGCAAGAACAGAAAAATATCCAAAACCAGCTTCTATGCCAATTGTTCAACTTGCCAAATTAAAGAAAGATTTGTATCGTCGTGATTTTACAATAAATGCTATGGCTTTGCCTATTCACAGTTCACGATTTGCGATTCACGATGTTATTGATATTTGCGGTGGACTTTCTGATATTAAAAACAAACAAATTCGCGTGTTGCACGAGAACAGTTTTACTGATGACCCAACGCGAATAATGAGGGCGATAAGATATGCCGTGCGGTTTAGATTTACAATTGAAAAAAATACTGAAATGTGGATGATGGATGCGATTAAAAAAAATCTATTATCTTTAGTTTCCATGCCTCGCATACGAGACGAATTCATCAAAACGCTTGATGAAAAAAATGCAAAAAAAATATTAGTTGAGTTTAAAAAAAGAAGGATCTTAAAATATATTGACGGTAAACTCGATATTTCTGCCATTTCGCAAAACAAAGAATTGGTCAAAACACGGCTCGAGAAACTTATTAAAAATTTTTCAGATGAGCAAAAAAAAATATTTCTTCAAAAACTTTGTTTGCCATCGCCAGTAAAATAATTTCTTGTTATGTAGAGACTTGAATCCTACGTTTAATTATGTAGACCAACTTTATTATATGAAGCGGGGCGAAGAATAAGTTACAATACATATGCGACAGGCTTTTGTCATTTTGACTAGAGATGAAAAATTCTTGTTGTTTCGATCGTAGAGAGAAATCTTTGTTTCGACTGAAAGAGATCCCTCGGTCGCTGCGCTCCTTCGAGATGACAGGCAAGACACTATGCTCCCTCGGGATGACAGGCGACGGTTGTCGGACGAGTGTAATTTTGTGACGAAGTTGCTTGTCCTTGTCAACTCATTTAATAATCTAACCCTTGGTAGGAAGGAACAGAGTTATTAACAACATAAAGTTCAGGTTCAAAATTTTCCTGAATTTTCTTAGATTTAGAAGTCATTTGAAAAATTTTATCTAATTTTTTGTCTATTGTTTGGCTTAACACAAAAGGGTTCAAGGATAGAAAAAGTTTTTTAAGATT
>JBDRIG010000016.1:0-2946 GCA_043816185.1 Elusimicrobiota bacterium
TTTATTATTGGTGTCATTTACAAATTTATATTCGTTTATCTCCACCCGTTTAGCGGGAAGGAAGCGTGTCAAAAGATGCTGATTTTTGACAAAGGGGATGCTATTTTCTACTTGACATGCTTTTCCATAGATGACGACAAGGTCGCTCGCAACGACAAACTGAGATTAATGAAGTAGTGTTAGATAACTAAAAATTAGTATTTAATAGGGTAAATCTCTGACATAATTTTTTTGGTTTCATTTTTTATGTCATTGTAATCAAGATTGTATCTGCTGCAAATTTTTAGAAAGGTTTCACCACGGTTTCGTCGTCTTATTATTTCGGTTGGTAATTTTTTTTCGAATTGAGTAGATTTGTCTAATTTGTCTATTGCAAAACAGTTTTTTTGAACAGTTTTTTTAGATATCAAAATAATTTTAATAAGTTCAGTAAATCCCAACCCTTTGTTTTTAATTATTTGAATTTCTTCTGCCGTTAATTGCCACCAAGTAACATTTTGTGAAAGATTTTTGCAAAAGGGTTCAACTACTATTGGTTTTTTCTTTTCTGTTAATTTGTTCTTGCGATATTTCTCTTGCTGTTCTTTTAATTCATTTTCAAAACGGTCGATATAGAAAGGATCGGCACTGGAAGAATCAATGTTCATTTCTGGACTTACAAATGTAGTCTTCCATAATAGCAATAGAAATATTAATATAATTTTTTTATTTTGTTGTGACATATTTGAAAACGGTTATTATTTTTTGCTCGTCCGATGACAATTTGGCGGACGATGACAATTTGGCAGATTTACTTGATTTTATCTGTACAGCAACCATATTTTTTAAGTTCTTTTCATATGCATGTAATTTTATTATGCCTCTGAAATTTAAGGTTTTGGTTTGGCCAGAAGTTAATTCCGCAATAATTTTTTTATTTTCACCGAGTATTTCACCGCCTATAAGATATGGCGTTACAACGACATTTGTTTGTTTTTCATTTGAGATATTTTTTAATACTATCGGTATAGAAAATTCTTCATTTAATTTTAATTTTGGCGGCAAATTGATCTCCGCTGTTATTGATAGGAGTTCATTTAGCCGTCTCATTTCAGTAATTGCTGCTCCTGCTGCAAATAGCCATTCTTTTGTTGTGTATGGTTTTATTCTTCCCCATAATGCCCTTGCTAAATCGTGAATAAATATAGCGTCGGCAGTACCGTCGCCATAAATTCTTTTTGTTGCATCAATTAAACGGTTATAAAATTCTTCAGGTCCTGGTGGATTTAGTATTTTTTGATGAAGAGGCCAGTCAACGACATTTCCGAGTATAAGATTTGCTTCCCCCTTTTTTATGTAATTATGCCAATCATTCAAAAGCATATTAAATTGTTGACTGTCTGCTTCGTATAACATTGAGGCATCTGCATCCATTCCTGCGTCTGAAAACATCACTGGATCTTGACCGTGTTGCCAACCTTTTTCCCATGTAAGCGTAAAAAGCCAAAGTGGTTTTTTAAGTTTTACTTCTTTCCTAATTCTGTTTATGATTTTTGAGACCTTATGTGCCCGCCACCACTGCCACTGATCTATAAGCTTCATATTTTTTCGAGAAACTTTTTCATTTGCAATCCATCCAATTCTTTTTGTAGAGTTAAATTTTTTCCATCCGTCGGGAACCTTAATATCCATATCACAAACAAATTCGTCGACGAGTTCATATCCGCCGAGTGCATTGCGAATATAATCAAGTCCAATATAATCAATTTCTGGAATCTCATTAAAAACTTTTATCAATTTTATAATATCTGAAGCTCTTTTTTCGTCGGCAAGTGATATAGAACGAGTTTCAATAGGTCCACCTTTTTCAGAGTTGTATTCAAGGGCGTATTGGTAATTTTTATATTTATATGATCCGAATGTGAGATATGAAATTATATATACTCCGAATTTTATTCCGCGATTATGTGCCTCTTTTCCTAATTTAGGTATTTCTGACATATTTTTTTCAATCCATGGAAAATACTCGTCAGCATTTGGACCTTCTGCTCTTGTCTGTCCTGCGAGATACCAAAATGCGTCCGCTCCAATAAATTCAGTCCAATCAAACATTCCTTTCCAGTTGGTTTTAAGTCCCTCTGGATTTGTGATTTTAATTTTTGAAAGAGATGCCATATTCTCAAATGTAAGTATTCCGAAGCCGCTTGGAAAGTATTTTTCAAGATTTCTACGCGTTATAAAAAAATCTTTTGTGGAAAATTTTATGTTCTGTTCCGCAGGCGAGACAAGTGGTTTAGCACGATAAGTACCATTTGGTGCATTCCATGGACATGGCCAGTTACCTTCCCACAAGTTTTTTTTATTGTTGTAAATTAAAGGAATTTTTTCAATTCCACCTATTGTAGATATCCTGTCTTTTTCTTTGTAGACGGAAACATAAAATGGTTCCTTTTTGTATTTTTCGGCAAGTTTTTTATTCTTGATTTTCGCATTTATACCTACAAATTCCCAATGCAGATATGATTCTTTTTCTGTCAATAAAAAAACATCTATTTTTAGAAATTTTATAAGTGAATAAATTCCGAAAACTGTTGTCAGAATAAATGACAAAGCAATAAAACCAATTATTATTTTTTTCATTTTTTTAATTACGGGTTGTTTTCAGCCCATTAAATACTGATTTCTGATTATCTAACAAGATAAGGATTTTCATAGATAATGAGACTGTGTCATAACTCCACTTTTGGTCATTGCGAGAGCTGATTTATTGGCTCGTGGTAATCTCGGTGTTGAAGTTCGAGATTGCTTCGCTTTCAGACTGTGTCACAATTATTTTAAATCACCGTCGGCATATAGACGGAAAGAAATTTGCATAATAATTAAAAAAATGATATAGTATCTCCGCGTCCGAGAGTGATGATACAAAAATGACGACGCAAGAACGATAACGAGATGGAGGAGATATTA
>JBDRIG010000017.1:0-10472 GCA_043816185.1 Elusimicrobiota bacterium
TTTAAAATTTTGGTTATTTTTTTTAAAAATTTTTGAAAATCTTTTTATAGCAACTGTTGCGGTGGCATTGCTATTGGACTTTCCGTTGGGTTGGGGGGGTTGCAATCCCCCCCCCCCCCCCCCCCCACCGCTACACCGAGCTAATTAATTTCAGCCACCACCATATCGGCAGAACCACTATCAACATAAACCTTTTTTATCTCACCACTATCAATCAATTTCTGAACTTCCACAGCAGTAGGTTTTTCATCTAATTTAATAAGCCTTGCTACTTCTTGAGTATAAATATATACCACTAATGAGTTGTCTGTTTCGCTCCATACACCAACAAGTTTTCCCTCGTTATATAACCATTCTTTTGATAACTTGTTGTCGTACGACACATATAATGGCTTACCATCAATACTATACCAAGTAGTCTCATTTGTTTTACGTTCAAATGTAAAACTTAGTGTTTGACTATCGTAAAACCACTCTTTTTCGGTAATCCCATCTTTAGTTTTCATTACTTGTGGTTTACCATTTTTATAATAGGTGATATTACCGTGTAACTCTGTTGTTGTGTCAAGAACATAATTTCCATTATCATCGTTTATATAATTATATTTCATAACAATTTTTCCATACTTGTCTTCCGTGTGAGTCATATTACCTTTTTTATCAAAATATGTTTTGTTGTCATAAATATCGGTTTTTAATACTAATCTGCTATTTTCATCATAATAGTAGTGTGCAACCTCGCGATTCTCAAAATTTATATCAACCGACGCCTGTCCCTTTGTGTTATACACAGTCTTTGTCATGGAAAGTTCGTCCAAAACCCATTCTGTATTTTTGCCATACTTATTATACTGGTACGACCTTACTTTGTTCATGTCTTTGTCATACTCTCCTATAGTTTTACCACCAAAACCTAACTCCTGATAACCAAGAATTTCACCTTTCTCATTTTTGATAACACTCATAGTGTTACCTCGTTGCTTTTCTGTTTCTTTTTGCAAATTCCCTTCCTTATCAACCTCTTTCGATTTAATAGATAACGAGAATTCTTTGGAACCATCATTGTTAATCCTGAGTGTCAATTTACCACTTGGTGTGTAATATAGTCGATTGCCATTTTTATCTTTTGCGGCAACGGGTCTGTTGGGAACAATATTCATCATATCCCTTGGTTTGCCAAACTCCGTAGTATCGATGTTGAGTGTTGCCTCTGGACCAAACCTTTCTTGCTGCGGCATTGGCAAACACAATAGTTCACCAATAGAAAGATGGCACACCAGCACTCCAACAATAATTTTTGTAGTGATTGTTTTTTTCATATTTGTAATGTAACTATACGCTGACTTTGTGAAAAAGTTAGGGAATTTTTGTAAAAAATTTGTGAAAACTGAAAAATGGCGGATAATTCCTGTAAATGTGGTAAATGTAGACACGAATTCTACTCGTGCGATTTTGCACGATTGAAACCAACGGCGCACGGTCACACAGACCGTGCCTACAACAAATGCATATGCACAAACCATGTCAACACAAGCCCTAATTGTAGACTTTGTTGTATATTATTTTCAATAATTCCTCTTCTGTTATCTCATAATTATGAGATTCGGCATAATCGCGTAATTCTCTCGCTATGCCACCGTTTATAATAACATTCAAAATAGTAACCCTATCAAGTATACCAAGTTTCGAAAAGGCATCATGTTCAAGTTTTATAAAATCTTTCTGTGACATATTTGCCTCCCTTTTGCCGTTTTTTAATCTCTCTTTCAAGTATCATATACTCTTTCGATGTGAAAAAATAATGACAATTTTGTGAAAAATTTGTAAAAAATGCGGTACATTATTGTGAATGGCAACTGTGCAACAACTCCATTTTTGGTTATTGCTGTAATACTTCACAATTTCGGCAACAACTTGGCAACCGAATTAAGTTTATCTAAAGGTGTCTGATAGTTCAGTGCTGAATCAGACTGTGTCGCAATTCCACTTTTGACCATTGCGAGGCTTCCGAAGGAAGCCGTGGCAATCTCTTCCCGACGAGAAATATTTTAAAGATTGTTTCACTTCGCTCGTAATGACACACATTTTACTATTGCGACACAGTCTCAATGCCTTCTGATACTTATGCACCATCAACTTTATCAATTTTTTTGCCAACTAAGATAACACACACTTCCTCGGGATGACAGGCGACGGACGCTCCGTCGAAACAACAGATGCTCTGTCAAGGAATAACAGGTGTTGCACTAACATGTTGAGTCTTAAATATTTCTTGATGAGTATACGGAGTTAGAAAAATTTAATAGAATATCTTTTTCTGAAAAAGTAAATTTTGTAGGAGAAAAAATAAGGGGAGGTTTTAAAAAAGCAGGTTATACTGAAAAAGATATTCCTCGCTTAGTCGCAAAGGTACGGGTTGAAAAACACAAAAGATAAAAAGTAAAATGATCAAAATTGTGTTAGATACAAATGGGTTTTTGGTTTTGGTTTTGGTTTTGGTTCTGGTTTTGGTTTTGGAGGGGAATACAAGAGAAATAGTTAATTTTTGGAAAACAGGAAAAATTATACTTTGTGCTTCTGCAGAAGTGTTAGTATGAATGTGGCGAGATTTTCAAAACCAAAGATCTCAAAGTCCGAGGTCGGCGGGCACCCTACCAAGCGAATGCAATATCGAAATTACCTTTTTTATTCTCTCGTCTATTTCTAAATCAGTTCCAGCCCGATTCGGATAGATTTCGTAGAGATCGCGATATTTTTTCGGCGTGAGATTTACCATCAAAGAATTAGCACCCGCAAGCAAACCCGATCTTGCAGCATTTTCTTTATCCAATGTCTCTAATGCTGTTGTAACCAAAATTTTACTTTCTGGATAGAGTATTCTTGCCCTCGCAGTTGTTTCCAAAACCAACTCAAGCGATGGAGATTGAAAATTACTTAATGGTGTATCTGGATGTGGAATAAAAGGCCCAAAAGAAAACAATTCTGTTTTTAAATCGTTCGATAATTTGATATTGTTTAGAACATCTTTTTCCGTCTCATCTGGTAGACCAATTAAAAAACCAGTCATAATCAAATACCCAAGTTCGGTTAATTTTTTTATTAAATTTAATCTATCGGATAATTTGCACTCGGGCTTTATTTTTTTATAAATTTCTTCGTTGCTCGTCTCAAATCGCAACAGTACTCCCCTAACACCTGCTTCATATAATTTTACAAAAGTCTGAAGTTCTCTTTCACCTATACTAAAAATAAGCAATATTTTACATTTTTCAAATATTTTTTTTGTTAATGCCAACAATTTTTCGTCGTCATACCATAAATCTTCGCCTGATTGTAACACCAATGCCTTAAAGCCCAATTTATTTACTGCGTAATCACACAGGTCAACTATTTCGTCAATTTCCATTCTGTATCTTTTAAGTTTGCAATTATCTTTTCGCAAACCACAATACAAACAATTACTTCTACAATAATTCGAAAATTCTATAATTCCATGAACACAAGATGCGTTGCCAATATGTTTTTGTCTAACGGAGTTTGCAATCTGATAGATATCTTTTGTTTGGCGAGTAAGTCGTAGGTCTGTTTCTTTTAGTTGGAAGAAAAATTCCTTCCAGGTTTGTAAAATTTCTTTTGCTTCGTCTGGTAAAACTTTTTGTATAACAAATCCACCTTGTGCATATACATAATCGCCTAATGCGAGTTCAATAAAATCGTTTCGTACTTTTTTGCTTATATCAAAATATTCTATCGTGATAATACTGCCAGTTATTTCAGTTACTTTGCCAGGAATTGCATAACACATAATAGTTACCAGTTGGCTCGTCTTCAACGAAATTGTTCGGTTGCTACGCTTCCTCGGGACGACAGGCGAGATTGCCACGAGCCGATAAATCGGACTCTGGCAATAGCTAGCACAGAGCCCATCCGTCCCATAGTCCCTACTAAAAAAATAGGTCTCTTTCGCCGTGTTTAATTTTATTTAATTTTTCTGTTGCTAACTTTTTTATATTTTCATCTTCAATTTTATCAAGATAAAAATTTATTACTTCATAACCTTTTTTATAAACACTATCATGTTCAATGCGAGCAAAATCTTCAAGGTATTCGGCGAATGTTAAACAAGCATTCGGTCGACAAAAATTATGTATTTCACCGTCTTTGGCAAAATTCATAAACGCCTTACCAGTTCTATTTAAGCGATAGCAAGCAGTACAAAAACTTGGTAATAAATAGTCGTTTAAGACATCTTCAATAACCTCCACTAATGGTCTATGATCAGACAATATAAATTGCCCTGCATTTTTATGTCCTGCGTTTTCATCCTTTTTACCATACCCACCAGGCGAAGCATTTGAAGCGGCCGATGTTTGTGATATACCAACTTTGAACGCTAATTTTCTTATTTCTGGTTTTTCACGGGTTGAGATAATCATACCTGTATATGGTACTGCAAGTCGCAACACAGCAATAAGTTTGAGAAAATCGTCGTCGCTAACCCCATATTCTGGTTTGTAAGTAACCTCTGGTGCATTGCGAAATCTTGGTACAGAAATTGTGTGCGGTCCGACATCATATTTTTTATCAAAATATTGTGCATGTGAAATTAAGGACAATACTTCAAATCGCCAATCGTAAAGCCCAAATAAAACTCCAATACCAAAATCATCAATTCCCGCCTCAAATGCGCGTTCATGGGCAGTAATTTGTCTATCATAATCCGCTTTTGGTCCACGATGCAATTTTCGATATGTTTCACGGTGATATGTTTCCTGAAATAATTGATAAGTACCAATCTTTGCTTGTTTTAATTTTTTATAATTTTCAACCGTTGTCGCTGCAATGTTTACATTTATCCGATGGATACTACCCTTATCTGTTTTGACAGAATATATTTTTTCAATCACATTAACGACATAATCAATTGGATTATCGATAGCGTCTTCGCCGAATTCAAGCAAAACTCTTTTATGCCCCATGTTTATTAAAAATTTTATTTGTTCTTCAATTTCTTCAATCGAAAGTTTTTCGCGAATCAAAATTTTATTTCTTATATGAAAATTGCAATACTCACAATCATTCATACAGTAATTTGAAACATATAACGGTGCAAAAAATACCAATCGCTCGCCGTAAATCTCTTCTTTGATATTGGATGCAATACTAAATAATTCCTGAAGCAACTCGGCATCTTTAAAATTTATTAAATATCCGATTTCTTTTAATTCCAAACCATTTTTCTTTTTTGCTTTATCTAATATATTTCTAATTATTTCTTTGGTAGGATTTTTTGTTTGAATTAAAATATTATTTATTTTTTCTTCGTCTATTATTTTATTCATTTTTAATTTTTCCCTTCAATAGATTTAATAACAATTCCTTTTTCTATGATTTTTTCTATCTCCAATTTTACGTTTTCAAGAATTGTTCCTTTAGACAAATACTCAAAACATAATTTTACTGATTCAACTGTTAAATGACCATCTTCACATAATGCAAGCGAAACGCGCTCTATCTTATTTATATTATTTTTTTGTGCTTGACTGAGAATCTCTTTTATTACCGATTCGGTAATTGACCATTCATGCATTGTTTCCTCCAAAATTACTGACTAATTTTAATATCAGTTCACAAGTTTTTGGTATTGCATTTTTTAATGTATCAGATAATTCTGATGTATCTATTTGTGGAATATTTTCTACCTGACAAGCAATAATTGCAATATCTATATGACACAGCTCTTTTAGTTCTTTCAATAAATTTGACGTCGGTAGTTGATGCATAGAAAAATCATCAATTTTATTTTTTGGTAGTTCATCAATCGATATTTCAAAAATTTCACCAGGTTTTTTTTTAGCGTCCACCGAATCAACTATAATAATTTTTTTCGGTTTTGTTTCAGTGAGAATAACATCAAAAAGTATTTCCCTTATACCAGTTTTAGCATCAATAAAAGCAATATTTTCTGGCAACTTATAATTTTTTTGTAAATATTCAATGACTGTGGGGCCAAATCCATCATCGCCAAACAATATATTGCCACATCCTAAAACAAGAATGGTTGGGTTGTTAGAGTGATTGGTAGTTGGAACTGCGATTTGAGTTGATGGGGTTTTAGAATTGTTGTGATTGAGGTTATTTTTCGACATTTATGCTCACAAATTATTAATTTTTATCATATGAACGGCACAAGATATACAAGGGTCATATGTACGAATTACCATCTCTAATTTAAGCTCCATCTCTTTCACCTCTGTTTTATTCTTCAACAGATTTTCCGCTGCTACCTTTAAATCCTTCTCTATATTTGCACAATTTATCGCTGTTGGAGTTATGATGTCACAAGAAACGCATTTTCCATTTTCATCAAATTCATAGTGATGATAAAGTGTTCCACGAGGAGCTTCTAATGCACCAGTTCCCTTACATTTTTTTAATTTTATTTTAGGAGCTGGTTCATCTTTGATTCCATCTTTGATAATCTCGTCGATAATCTCCATACTTCTTTGAATAGAATACACCAATTCTACTGCCTGTGCTAAATTATTATAGAGCGGATTTGTATGCTCTTTTGTAAATTTGGCAATATTCATCGCTTCTTTTGATTCACCGTAAAACATATCCCCAAACAACATAAGTCGTGAAAGGGAGCCAACCATAAATGGTTTTCCTTTGTAGGTTGTATGTTTTGCTCGTGATTGTTTCAAAACTGCTTCGTTGCACAGTTTTTTATACTCATCTATTTTAAGTTCTACACCGTCGGAAATACTGATACTTTCCCCGTGAAAACTGAATTTTTCTTTTTCTGGTTTAAGTGCTGTAAGATGTTCTGGGGCATCAATTATCGGAAAAACCTCTAATTCAGAAAAAAACTTTACCGTCTTTAAGCCACTATCAATTGCTTTTTTTAATCCATCTTTTATTGTAAGTAATTCAATTTCTGAGGGAAGTTTTCCAAAACCACTAATTTTTGTATTTATTGGATGAACTGGTCTTCCACCGCCGATTAGTTCTTGAATTGTGTTGCCAAGTTTTTTAAGCGAAAGTCCCATTTTTGCAATGTCAGGATATTTTTGTGCTAATGCTATCACGGAAGTAAACCCAAAATGGTCGGGTGCAACTAGACAAAATAGATGAAGTGCGTGGCTTTCAATCATTTCTCCGCAGTGTAAAAGTTCACGCAACAATTTTGTTTGCTTTGAAACATTTATTCCAAACGCATTTTCAATAGCAGCAAGTGAGGTAAGCATATGCGACGAACTGCATATCGCACAAATTCTGCAAACAATTCCTGGAATCTCATCATATGATTTACCGACAATTAAAAATTCAAAAAATCTTGAACCTTCAAAAATTTCAAGTTTAACGTCTTGTACAACACCGTCTTTAATATCAACTGTTACACCACCCGATCCCTCAACCCTGCCTATATGTTCAATCTTTATATTTTCGCTCATTTTTTATTTTCCTCAAATTGGGTCTGTTTTAAGTTGGGATTAAATATAAACATACCCATCTTTCTTTTTATATCCTCAATAGAATATCCTTTATCTAAAAGAATCTGAACCTCCGACGCATAATTCGCTTCGACAACGGGCCCATGACAACCAGTACACGGAATATTATTTCCAGGACATCTTGCCTTACAACCCTCGACTGTAACGGGACCCAAGCAAAAAAGACCTCTTTCAACCAATAGACATTCATACTCCATCATTTTACATTCGCTGCACAAAGCAAAATTTGGAACTTCCAATACATCGCCGTGCAAAAATGCGGTAAAAACACGCAAAAACCATTTCTTCTCTATAGGACAACCTGGAAGTGATAAATCAACTTTTACGAAATTTTTAAGTGGCTGTGCGGGAATAGAATCAAAATACTCCACGCCTTTTTCTCCGTAAACATTTTTTAAAAGTTCCTCTCTCGGAACATCGTTTTTCATAGACGAAATTCCGCCACAAATGGCACAGGTTCCGATAGCAACTAAAACACCTGCTCTACTTCTTATATCTTTAAGATGTTCGAGCTCTTTTTTGGTTGAAACAACCCCTTCAACAAACGCAACATCAATTTCTTTTTCAACATTCCCCGTCTGAGCAATCACAAATGATTTTATATCAATTTTCGATACAATATCTAAAAACTCGTCTTCACAATTTAGTATCATTAGTTGATCGCCAGCGCAACCAGACAATCCATAGATGCCGATTTTTGGTTTCATACAACCTCCGGCATATTTATAGCATCCCAGTATGTAAAAATGGGGCCATCAGTGCAAGTATATTTATGACCAACGCCACAATGCAGACACTTCCCAATTCCACATTGCATTCTTCTTTCTAAAGACATCATTATTTTATCTTTGTCAAAACCAATGCTAATAAGTTTCTTTAAGACAAATTTGTACATTATGGGTGGTCCACAAATACCTGCATATGTTGTTTTCGCATCAAAGTTCACATAATTAAATAATTCGGTTACCACTCCAATATTAGATTTCCATTTTCCCGATTCATCTTTATCAACTGTTAAAAGACATTTTATATCTTTTCTATTTAGAAGTGAGACAAATTCATCCTTAAAAAGTATCTCGTCAGGATTTTTTGCTCCATACATAAGAGCAATATCCTTAAAATCATTTCTATTATCGAGTGTATACCAAACAAGAGATCTGAGAGGTGCTATACCGATACCACCTGCAACAATTAATAGATTACTACCCTTTATTTTTTCAATAAAATATCCATTCCCGTAGGGCCCTCTCAAACCGATTATATCGTTTTCTTTTAATTTAAATAGAGCACCCGTAACGCTGCCTGCACATCTGACACAGAGTTCTATAATTCCTGGTTTTGTCGGCGATGAAGAAATTGATATTGGTGCTTCGCCAGTTCCCAAAACAGACAGCATCACAAATTGACCAGGCCTGTGATTAAACTCTTGTCTTACTTTCTCATCTTCAAATCTTATTTGAAACAATTTAGTATCTTCGGTCTGCGGAATAATACCAATTATTTTTGCTAAATATGGTTGATACGGATTTTTCACCAAACTCCTCCTATAAAATTTTCAATTCTATTTTTTAATTTTTGCGAATTACTGCAGGATAGATCCTGCGAGCGACTACCAGTATGATTTATTGGTAGATTTATTTGTAGCCGCACCATCTTATGGTACGCAAATCACCACGAGTGACTTGGTTTATTCCAACGTTTCTGCCGTCTGAATTTTATTTAATTCTTCAACAATATTAATTTTTGCAGGACAGAATTCCATACATCTTCCACAGCCAACACAACTCGGTCTACCAAAATCGCCAGCAAACGATTGTTGTTTATGTAACCACCTATGTCTAAACCTATCGGAACGGGATTTTCTGAAATTATGCCCTCCGGCAACAATGGCATGATCACGAAATAGACAGCAATCCCATTGGCGACTTCTATTGCCTGATTCAAGATTAAGACCAACAATCTCATCGAATATTCTATAACAGTAGCAAGTTGGGCAAGTCATTGAACAGGTACCACAACTTAAACATTTATTTCCAAGTTCATCCCATAATTTACTTTTGTATTCTAAATCCATAATCTCAGGCAGGTCTCTTATATCAAGTGATCTCTTGAAACTTTTTTTTCTCAGCAATGAATGATTTTTATATTCGTCAATATCTTCTTTACTTATTTCCACAAATAATTCCTTGGAAGAACTCACCATATCATCGCCTTTATTTGTTCCAACTTTAACCATATATGCGTCTGTTATTTCTGATAAAAACAGGTCAAACCCTTTATCGACATAATCGGTTCCCATCGAATTGCAAAAACAAAATTCATCAGGTAGACAACTTATGCCTATTAAGAGAATATTTTCTTTTCTTGCAAAATAATATTCATCTCTGTATTGACCTGAAAAAACCAAATCTAATATCTCGATTCCATAAATATCGCAGGAATGAACGCCAAATATTATATCATGATTTTTAAGCGATTCAATTGGTTGCACAAAACCACTTTTTGAAAATTTAAACATTGTTTCAGTGGGATGGTAGAAATATTTTTTTAATGGAAGAATGGTTCTTTGATAACCAAGTTGCATCTTTGAAACATCAGAATCGTTTTCCATTTTTTTGAAGGCAAAAGATTTTTCACCATTTTTTATTGGAATATGAACTTGACCCATTTTCCTTAAATTAAGCACAAAACTTGTAAGATTATTTTTAGAGAGTTTTAATGTCTTCATAATGTTTTTCCTATCTTCCTGTACCGTATTTTCAAATCAATCTTGCGGTGTTAAATTGCGATCGCAATATTATCAAAAAAATCTGTCTTGTCGTCATCTATGGAAAAGCATGTCAAGTAGAAAATAGCATCCCCTTTGTCAAAAATCAGCATCTTTTGACACGCTTCCTTCCCGCTAAACGGGTGGAGATAAACGAATATAAATTTGTAAATGACACCAATAATAAA
>JBDRIG010000018.1:0-10641 GCA_043816185.1 Elusimicrobiota bacterium
CACGAGGGACTTAGATTAAAAGGTTATGGCAATATTTTAACATACCTATTTAGCCCACCAAAAACAGCATACCGCATACTAACACGCCAGAAAAAAATCGAATCTTTACAAGATAAATTAGCAGAATCTGAAGTAAAAATAACAGAACTTGAAAAAAAAGCGAAAATATTTGAAGAACTCGCAGGTAAGGATGCACTTACCGGAATTTACAATTTTAGATTCTTTAATGAGTTTTTAAGAAAAGAAGTTGAACGAGCAAAGAAACAGACAGGTATAGGTGGACAGACAAGAAGAAAAGAATTTGAAACTAGTTTATCTCTAATAACATTTGATATTGATTTCTTCAAAAAAGTAAACGATGTTTATGGACACGGTGTAGGCGATAAAGTGTTAAAAGCCATATCAGAAACTGTAAGTAAAAATATTAGAGAAACAGATGTTTTTGCACGTGTTGGTGGAGAAGAGTTTGCCATAATTTTACCTCAAACTAATGAAGACGGTGCAAGAAAACTTGCCGAGAAAATAAGAAAAGCAGTAGAAGATTTGCGTGTTGAAGGTGATAGAACAAAAGTTTCAGTAACCATAAGTTTGGGCGTTTGTGAATATAAAGATAATGTTACCAGTGATATATTTTATAAAAACGCAGACAGTGCACTTTATAAATCAAAAGATGCAGGAAGAAATAAAGTAACTGTATATAATATTATACCAGAGCCAAAGACAGACCAAAGTCAAAAACCGCAAGTTAAATTGCAAGATGTTCAAGATCAAGATGCTTTGAAATCGAAAGAGTTGGAAAAAATTCAAAATGCTTTGAAGAGTATTAATTTGAAAGAAGGTGGGAACACACTAAGTACCATAGCACCTCGTCGCTGGGACAAAGAACCACCCGTAAATTTTGATGAAATGATTGAATATTATCGGCAAAACGGACACGAATCACCATTAGAAAAAATCGAATTGCTTATTAACGACGATTTTGATAAGTATTTAGAATATAAACAGTTGATGGAAGAATTACTTCCTTATAAGAAATATCTACTCAATTCCGAGAAAAATAATAATAATATTAAAGTTTTTCTTGACAAAACTGACAAAACAATGTTTTCTGTATTGGCACAATTGATATATTATGTGCCTTCGCATGGAACTTTTGAGAAAACTAAATCACAATTACAAGAACTTAAAAAACGATTGAAAGAATGGGATATAGCTATAGCACGCAACTTAGTAACACCGAAAAAAGAGACATCGTCTTCTAATGTCCAACTAGATACTCAGCAAAACCAACCGCTAACACTTGACAAATTGTTAGAATTATTAAAAGACAAAAATCGTTTACCAAAAGTAATCGCATTTGATTTTGATGGTACGCTAATTCCATTGGGCAGATATACAAGACAAATGTCTATCTCAGACGAAATGAAGGAACGATTAAAGGAGTTGTCAAAACATACAAAAATAGCTATCATTACTGGCTCATCATTTGAGACCGTGAATGAACTACTGGGAGATTTAAGTGTGTCTGTATCGTATATTTTTACATCAAACGGAGCCACACTTTATGAGAATCGTAATGGCGAGAATTTTAAAAAGACCTATTCTGAAAAGTTTAATGAAGACGAAATCAGTAATATAAAGGAAATTTTTAATCAAGTAATGGAAGATAGTGTTTTAAAGGGAGAGATAGTAATAGATAGGGATGATAGAATTTATGTTCAATTAGAGGCTGAGGATGAAGGTAAGGCATTCGAAATGGCAAGAACAGTTCAAAGTTCGCCGAATTTGAAAAAGTTTGGATATCAAGTTTTTATTAATAAGGCAAAAGGAACAATAACAATTTCAAAAAAAGCAAAAGATTTTGCCATAAATGAACTTATACAACGAGAAAATACAGATGATATTTTATATGTTGGTGATGAGTTTTCAGAATTTGGTAACGATGTTTCAGTTTTGAATGTTTCCAAAATACTTGTTGGAGAGACACCATCAAACGAAGATACAGAAAAATTTGCAGGAAACCTTCTCGATTTATATAAGCCATCTCCTGAGACATCTCCAACGGAAAAAAGTGTGGTGGTAGTGAAAAAACCTGCTCCAAAAGTAACACCGGAAAAAGATATCAAAGATACCAATATTTTAAATTTAGCAACAAAACAAGCACAGAATGCCACCAATCCTGCAAAATTAATAATAGAAACAGCGAAAGAAACAGCAATTCCAAAAAGCCACAAATGGCTAAAAGAAGAACATCCAGAACTATACGGTAAAACGATGTTCCATGTTTCACCAGGATTCAAGCCATCACCAGATTTTCTATCTCTGTTTGATGATGAAAAGATGCGTATAAGAGTAGCAAATGGACACCAGACGGGTGGATTAGAACCGTTGGTTACCGAGGAATTAGTCGAACTTACAGACATGGGAATGAACGCCATTGGTGTAAGTTTGTTATACAAATACGCACCGATGCAACAAGATGATGGCTCTATAAAATTAGAAAAAATTGATTATGAAAAAGCGATTGAAAAAGAGAAACTTGTATATTTAGGAAAAGTTGGAGTTCCAATAGAAGGTAAAGATGTGATAGTAAGAGTCTGGGCGGCATCATTTAATACGAAGGGTAGCAATAAAGCAGTAGTTCTGTATTTAGATTATGATGACATAACCACGCAAATTTACCCTGGTGACTTAGAATTAAGAGCAAAACAGATGCTGTTATTAGGCCGTGGGACACTATCTATCGTAAAAGAAATTTTAGAAGGAAAGCCTGAATTTAGAGAAAAGATAATTAATTTAGGACTTCCGTTTGGAAAAATAGAACCAGCAATTATACAGATGAACGAGGCATTGACGGTATTTGCACATCCCAAAACAATAAATGACAAGTTTATAGATGATCCAAAGCTAAATTCTATTACATATGGATTTACAACACATACACCAGTAGAAGCAGGATTACAAAAGTTGCCGACGGAATGGGCTGATAGAATAAAATTAAATCCTGAATTGTGGAGATATTCGATAATAAGAAATGAAAACCAACTTGATTTGACAAAGATAGCGATGATATTGGCAAACATAAGAAATGCTGTATCGAAAGAACATGGTATGGTGATAGAACAAAAGTTGTATCCCGAATTTAAAGGTTTGATAAAAGGTATTGTTAATGGTATTAGTTTATTACACTGGCAAATCAAAGAGATGGGTGAATTGGTAGACGAAGAATATACAGAAAAAAATGTTAATAAAATGGTTGGAGTACATAGTCAAGCGAAACAAAAACTGGCAAATTGGATTTATGAAAAAACAGGAACGAGTTTAGACACAACAAAACTTTTCAGCGTTGAAGCAAGAAGAAAAAGTGATTTTAAGTCAGTAGATACATTTATAGCTGCAATGCGAAATCCAAGTTTAAGAAACGAATTTTTGAATTCTGATACTATCCAGATTTTCTTAGGAAAACCTCATATAACAGATAATTGGGGATTAGCGAGAGTAAAAGAACTTATTGCGCTCTCAGAAGGAAGAATAATCAAAGTAACAGAAGACGTGTGTACCCGTACGTTGAGTGAAGGAGAAATTGAATTTGATGATAGGCTTAAGAGCAGAGTTGTATTTGTACCGAACTTTAATGTCGAAGAGGCACCAATTGTGTTTCAAGGTGCCGATGTTTTATGTATGTGGTCAGTGTTGGGAACCGAAGCGTCTGCTACTGGTTATATGAAGGGTATCGTAAATGCAATCATAACACTTGCAACAAGAACAGGTGGTCCACTTGAGCATATTCGTGAGTTAGAAAATGGTGTTTTTATAGATGACTATTTGTCAGATGGACAACCTTTGCCGAAAGGATTGATGAATGCGATGTCAGTAATATCAAATATATACAGACAAAGTATGAAAGAAGTTGGACAAGATAAATTGAAATGGGATGTTGATTGGTATAAAATGATGTGGAATGCCTTACAGACAACACATGAGGTGGATGTAAAAGAACAACTGAAAAAGTACATCACAGAATTATGGTCACCTGCATATAATGTTAAAATAGCGAGTATCGGCGAACCAACCAAAACAGAAACGGGGTCGGGTGTAATGACTAACAAAACGAACTTAGCAATTGCATTACCGATATTTTCATTAAGAAATGATGACTATGATCCAGGAATTGGTAAATTTTTAGATTTAAAAAATGTCTATAAAAATAAACTTAAACCAGCAGGTGTAAATACACTAATGTTATTACCACACTTTAGACCTTCAAAAGAATCACCCTACGCACCCGTAGACGTACGCAGTGTAAATGAAGATTGTATTGATCTACTGGAAGAAGCGAAACGGTTAGGATTACCTAAAGAAAAAATAGAAAATATTAGAAGAATCTTGCATAACGAGACTTGTGATGAAAAAGTGGATTATGGGGAAACGAGAGAAAAAGAGTTTGATGTAGCAATGCAACTTTACGATGAATTCCTCAAAAAAGAAGATAAGGAATTTACAAAGTTCAAAGAAGCAAACGTTGATTGGTTGGCGAATTATACAGATTATATGTCGGCATGGAAAATATTGGGTAGACATCCTGTGAGCAAAGAAGAGATAGATGGTGTATGTAAAGTTTCGCCAGAAAAATGGGCAATATACCCATCTTTATATGAATATTTGCAGTACGTTGGTTATGGGCAACTCGAGGAAGTAATTAAATATGTTCATTCTGAGGGTGGTAAGGTAATGTTTGATATGCCTTTTTTTCGTAGCAAAAATTCAGTTGATGTGGTTTACCACAAAGAATATTTTGACAATGGTTTGAAATCACCTGGCGCTTACTGGTTGAAAAACGGAGAACGTAGGGGTGGTATTTGGAGTGATATTGTTTTATATAATTGGGATGAATTAAAAAAAGTAGAATATCGACCAATAATTTCACCAGCGAAACACTGGTTAAAGTTCGGCTTTGATGGTTTGCGTCTCGATGCATTGCAGCTTGCATATCCACTAAAACATCTTGGAGATATGGTTAGCCAGAGCGGAAACGAGCAGGGTGACGATTTTGTTTCACAATTGGCAGCGGCAATAAGAAGTGTAAATCCACAAGCGGTAGTTGTTGCGGAAGCATTTGAAGGTACGGATGTTCATATAAAGAATACATACGGATTTTACACAATTTCACTTGTTTGTGGATATAACACACAGAATATAAGTGATGTATCGAAAACACCCAAGGTATGGCTCCAGATTAGTTCGCACGATGTTCCAAGAGTACAAAACGATAAAGAACTCATCCAGAAATACGGAATTGAGCGTAGCAAAGAATCGTTTATTGATTTTTTCAATACGATCGTGACAAAATCGGGTGCTGAATTTATAAGTTTCACCTTGGGCGATCAATATGGCGACGATAGACCCATAAAAGAAAGCGTAGATGGTGAAACATCGTGGACATATCGTATGCCAGCTGAAGTAGATCTTAAAAATAAGCGGTTTGATATAACAGAATTGCTGGGTAAAATGGTTTTTAATTCGCAAGTAAAAACAGAAACAGGGTATTTTCAACAAGGATACACTGTTGGAAACAGATTGAAACTGCCAAAGATTGACGAAGATATGATTAAAAAATTGCAGCAAATAGAAAACTTTTCGTTGAGATATAACGATGAAAAAGATAAGTTAGACGATATGAATGCTCCAGGGCTGCATGTATTATTAAAAATACATCAGTATATGGAAAGTATAAAAATTGTTGATGAACGCGGTAAAGCGTCGCTATTGTATCATGGCAGAGGTAATCACTTTTTTGAGAAACTCAAAGATATATTAAATAGAGCGGGACTTACGGAAGAAGCAATTCCTGATGCTTGGGCATATATCAATCAGTTAAGTGTAAAAGCTATCACACTTAATGATATAGAAGATAAGGCAAATATAAATAGACAACTATTTGGATTCGTTCAGGGCTTATTAGAAAATGTTCAGTACCAACAGTATTTATCTAATAACAATAATATTATTCCTACAGAAGCAGGAGTCCATGATGTTTTCAAAAAACTTCTTGTAGCAGCAGATTCATTTATAATGCGGGACGAAAAAGGAAATTTAGAAATACTCACACAGCATCCGTTTAAGTCTTTGCCTGGTTTATTACTTACAACAGGTAAATATGAAGAAGCAAAAGAAGTGTTTAGAAATTATGCAAAATATCAACGAGATGGATTTATACCCAACACAATCACTTCGGAGGTTGGAGTTTCAGCTCCGTCGTATAATTCTGCAGATAGTTCTTTATGGTTTATAGAGGCACTATATAAATATTATGAAGCTACAGAGGACATCAAATTTATAAAAGAACTTTTACCAGTGGTCAGCATGATTATAGCACGATATAAAAAAGTAGCGACGGATGTAGATTTACAAAACGAAATTTATTTGGATTCTGATAATCTAATTGTAACTCCATCACAATTGACATTGATGGACGCAACGCCGCAAGATAAATCGGTTATGTTAGAAAGTGGTAAGCCAATTGGAATGCAAGCACTATTTTATAATGCGTTGGGCATAACAATCGAATTTAATAAGTTAGTTGGCAATAAAACAGTGGCAAATGAATTATCTCAATTAAGGGGTAAAATTGGATCTGCAATCAATCAACGATTTTTTGAAGAAAAAGGTAGTTATCCTTCAGATGTTGTCGATGGTGGTGAATATGGGAACGCAATTCGGTCCAATGCAATATTTTTACTTTCATTGAGCAAGGTGGGTGATTTATTAACCGAAGTAAAAAAGAAAATAATAGTTGATACGGTTGAGAAAGAATTATTATCGCCATTTGGGATAAGAGTACAGCAGGAAGGAACCATTTTGCCACACTTGATTTCTCATTATATTTTTAGTAAAATAAACCAGGTGAGTAATAAATCGTACGAAGAAGTGATTGCAGAAGTAAAAACCAAAATAGGCAATTTAGTCCACATAGTAAGAGAGAAAGGAACAGTTCCTGAAATGTTTGATGGTCGTCCACCACATATGGGAGGTGGGCATATTTCAGATGAAAAGTCGGTTGCCGCAATGTTGGAGATACTTAATTTGTTTAAGTCAGAATTTAAAGAAGTTAAGAAAATTGATAGAAAAGAATTGGAAAAAATAAGTGTTGAGGAAATAAAGAAACTGCTCGGTGCAGGATAAAATCAAATTTGTAAAAAGTGGATGGGAGGGAGGTGTAAAATGGTTACAGTTCTAATAGTAGAAGATGATATTGATATATCAGAATTGATTAAGGAACGATTAGAAAGTAAGGGCTATAAAACAGTGGTCGCATATACTGGTAGTGAGGGGATTAAATCTGTCAATACCGAGAACCCGAGTATTATAACCTTAGATATTCATTTGCCTGATATGAGCGGCATTGAAGTATTAAAATTATTAAAGGCGAACAAAGATAAATCTTCAATTCCTGTGATTATTGTAACTTCCGACGATACAGTAGAAAATGAATGTAAAGAATGTAGGGCAGATGGGTTCGTAGCCAAGCCAATAGATTTCAAAAAGTTGGATGAGATAATAAAATCAACAGCAAAATAATTACAAGTTGTTTTGTCGTCCCTTGGGAGCGCATGCCTTGCCTTCTGATTGCAAAAGGCAAGGAAATTATACAAAAAACTCAAGAAATCTGTTACCGAAATTGTGAAGTATTACACGAAGGAGTGTGAACGCAACTGAAGAAGCATGCGTTGTCTGTCATCCCGAGGGAGCGTAGCGACCGAGGGATCTCGTCTCTGTCACTTCGCTTACCGTGGCAAACTTACTCGACCGTTTTCCGCTCTTGTGTACCAGCTAAAAAATTATGAGAAAACTAAAACTTTTTTTGATGAACAATTGGTTGATAGTTGTCGTTATATTTGTTTTCATTGCACTCGTTCTACTCACTATTATCGGTTTGAATTCATTAGAATCATTTTACCGCAATTTGACTCTCTCCACAATACCACTACAACTTTTACTTGCTGGATTCAACGCAACCATATTTGTTTACCTTTATATGATAGTGTTTCGTGGCGGATTCGCAGCGATGAAAAAATCCAAAATAAAACCAGAAGATATACATATTAAATTTAAGCAGGTTATTGGGTTGGGGCAAGCAAAAAAAGAAGCGATGGAAGTTGTTCAATTATTGAACGATAGAACAAGAGTTAAAAAAATCGGCGGTAAAATTATCAAAGGTATTTTGCTTATAGGTCCGCCAGGTTGTGGCAAAACAATGTTAGCAAAAGCAATCGCTTGTGAATCTAATGTACCGTTTTTACATATTTCTGGAAGTGAGTTTGTGGAAGTATTTGTTGGTGTTGGTGCAAGTCGAGTTCGCAAACTTTTTAAGAAAGCACGAGAGTATGCTTATGCACACGGTGCCTGCATCATTTTTATTGACGAAGTTGAGGTTATAGGTCGCGGTAGGACATTTTCATTTATGGGTGGTGGCGAAGAAACAAATTCAACACAAAATCAACTATTGGTAGAGATGGATGGATTGGAAAGTTCACAGGCAAATATTGTTGTTGTCGGCGCAACGAATAGTTCTTTGGAAATATTAGACAAAGCACTTTTAAGGCCAGGTAGGTTTGATAGAAAAATTTATATCGGTACACCAAACTTAAAGGAGCGAGAGGAAATAATTAAATTTTATCTGGGAAAAATAAAATATGATCCGCAAATAGATATTTCAAGATTGGCAAAAAAAACCGTCTACAGGTCGCCTGCTGATATTGAAAATATTGTGAAAGAAGCGGCACTTATTGCCGCAAGGGATAAAAAAGACTTTGTAGAAATGAGAGATATTTCCGATGCGATGGATAGAATCGAGTTGGGATTAAAACATGACTTGTCGCTGACGCCAGAAGAAAAAGAAAAAGTTGCATATCACGAGGCGGGGCATACAGTTATTTTGTATTTTCTTCATCCAACCGACGATGTTTTTAAAGCATCAATAATATCGCGAGGCGGTGCGTTGGGTGTTGTCAGTCATCATCCAAGGGCTGAACTTTGGATGGTTAGTAAAGAAAAACTGTTAGCAGATATAAAAGTATTTCTTGCTGGCTATGTTGCGGAGAGAAAAAGATTTGGCACAACATCAAGTGGTGTGGAAAATGATTTACAAAATGCAACCAGAATTGCACATAATATGGTTTGGCAACTTGGAATGTCTATCGATAATTCAGATAATACTTTGATAAGTAATTTTTCAGTAATAGATAAAAAAGAAATTTCGGAATCACTCAAAGAAAAACTCAATCTTCAAACATTAAAAATATTACAAGAATGTACAAAAAAAGTTGATGAATTTTTTAATCTTGAATGGCAAGTCGTGGAACATTTTGCAAGTAAACTTATTGAAAAAGAAGAACTTGACTACGACGAAATCGAATCAATATTTAAGTCATTAAACAAAGAAAAACCTGACCTAAATATTCTTTCCAAATAGTAGTTGATTTTTTATTTAGGTGTAAAATTCTCGACTGTATAAATAAAATGTTAACGGAATAAAAAATGAAACTTATAGATATAATTTTTCCACCATCAACTCCTTTTATTTCTTCTGCGAATTATTATATTGGGCTATTGAAAGGGATAGAAGTTGGTGCAAGAATACATAATTATGGAATATTGATGTTTGCTTCACACGTTGAAAATGGGCAGATAGTGTATGAAAAGTGTTTTGATGAAAAAATTGTGAATGGCATCATAGTAATTGCCTATCCACTCGAAAAAAAAATCATAGAAACCCTACTTAAAAAAAAGGTTCCAGTTGTATTAGTATCTTGTGGTTATCCAAAACTCAATTATGTTAAAACATGTAACGAATCCGGTATTTTTAATGTAGTAGAATATTTAGTTAAACTTGGTCATAAAAAAATTGGAATAATAAGCGGAACTGCAGGAAGTCCCGATAGCGAAGAAAGACTTTGTTCGTTCAAATTGGCATTGGAAAAATATGGTTTGAAAATATCAGATACTTGGATTGGGTTTGGAGATTTTGATGAAAAATTAGGCTGCCATGTTATGAAAAAAATGCTTGACCAGCCATCTATTCCAACTGCTGTATTTTGTGCTAATGATTTGATAGCAATAGGTGCTATCGATGCAGTAAAAGAAAAAGGGTTAAGAATACCAGAAGATATTTCTATTGTTGGTTTTGATGATATGAATATTTCACATTTTGTTCATCCACCATTGACCACAGTAAAACAAAATTTATTAGAAATGGGTAGAATAGCAGTAGAAATTTTGGTAAAACAGATTGCCAAACCGTATACAAAATTGACGCAAATTAGCTTAGAGCCATCTTTGGTAATAAGAGAATCTTGTGCAAAAGCTAAAGACTTTGCGTAATTTGCATGGACACATAGATGCGGCCGCACTAACACCACTTCGTTGTCGTTGCGAGAGTCCCGATGTTTTTTATCGTGGCTCGTGGCAATCTCAATGTTGAAGTTCGAGATTGCTTCGTCGCTCATTTCATTCGCTTCTCGCAATGGTATAATGGAAAAGCAAGCTTCCTTCCGGGGAGGTCATAAAGTAACGCATAAAAGCGCAGACCTTTTGTGATCTTTTCAAACGATCAAAAGTGGTGTATAATATATACACCGGACT
>JBDRIG010000019.1:0-10321 GCA_043816185.1 Elusimicrobiota bacterium
AGTACGTAACTACAAGGATGCCCCTGTTCTATACTCAGTTATACCAAAAAATTGCGTTTTATAGCAATCCAAAAGTTATCCACAAGATAATTTCTGGATTTTGTCCCAAATTTTATAAATTTTGTCTTATTAACTTTTCAAAGAACAGTTGGTTGCTATTATGACACAGTCTGAATGACGGCACACGACGCACGACGATATACATATCACACGCACAATGGCACATT
The DNA here is from genome assembly GCA_043816185.1 of Elusimicrobiota bacterium. GTDB lineage: Bacteria > Elusimicrobiota > UBA8919 > UBA8919 > UBA8919 > JAZDKR01. The sequence goes on from JBDRIG010000019.1 coordinate 228, forward strand.
GTCACGGACCGTGCCTATTTCACAATTGGGGAGAATATAATGAAACTATTAAGGAAACTTTATAATTGGGTTTTATCATTAACAGAATCAAAACATTCAAACTGGGCATTGTTTTTATTAGCATTTGCGGAGTCATCGTTTTTTCCAATACCACCAGATGTTCTTTTGATCACACTCTCAGTAGGCAAACCTACCAAATCGTTTTTTTATGCAACCATTTCGACTATCGGTTCTGTACTTGGTGGAATTTTTGGGTATGCTATTGGTTATGGTATATGGGAAGTAATAAAAGGTTTTTTCTTTCGCTATGTTTTCAGCGAAGTACTCTTCCTTAAAGTTCAAGGATTATATCAACACAACGCATTCTTGGCAGTATTCACGGCAGGATTTACTCCTATACCATATAAGGTTTTTACAATTGCAGGAGGAGTGTGTCACATAGGGCTTACTGTTTTTATTCTTGCATCTGTATTATCTCGGGCGGCAAGATTTTTTATGGTGGCGGGTTTGATATGGAAATTTGGAAAAAAAATAAATAATTTTATTGACAAATATTTTAATTTGCTTACAATAATATTCACGATTTTATTAGTCGGCGGATTTTTGATATTAAAAAAGGTCTTTTAACAGCAACCATAAGATATTTATTATGACTGAAAATACAACAACCAAAAAAGAACAACAAAACAAATTTTATTTTAAATCTGGTAACATTGTAATTTATAAAGATGATATTTTAAAATTTAATACTTTGCCAAATAATTATATTGATTTAATTATCACTTCGCCACCATACAATGTTGATATTCATTATAATTCTCATGCTGACAATTTGACTTATGAGGACTATTTAGAATTTACTCAAAAATGGATTAAGAAATGTTTTGATTTAGCAAAAAATGAAGGGCGTTTTTTACTAAACATTCCCCTTGATAAAAATAAGGGCGGACAAAAATCAGTTGGTGCAGATATTACAAAAATTGCAAAAGATGTTGGTTGGAAATATCATTCAACGATTATTTGGAACGAAGGAAACATATCTCGTCGCACCGCTTGGGGTTCGTTTATGTCTGCTTCCGCTCCATATGTTATTGCTCCAATAGAGTTGATTTTAATTTTGTACAAAGACAGCTGGAAAAAAACGGGTGGTAGTCGGAAAAATGATATTACAAAGCAAGAATTTATGGATTGGACAAATGGAGTTTGGACATTTCCTGGCCAAAACAAAAAAGGAGCGGGTGGACATCCTGCGCCTTTTCCAATTGAATTACCAAAACGCTGTATTAAATTATTTAGTTTTATTGATGATATAGTTTTGGACCCATTTTTAGGAAGTGGTTCAACACTTATCGCATCATATTTAAACAACAGAAAAGGTATTGGAGTCGATATTGATAAAGATTATTGTGATATAGCAATCAGACGATTACGGGCAGAAGCAAAAATAGATCAACCGAATTTGGTAATTTAAGAACACATATGAACGAGAAAAACAAATCAATACAATACCTACTTATTGAATATTTTAAGTCGCATCCAAAAAAAGATATGACACACGGTCCAGTTGTTGATTGGGTAGAAACCAAATACAAACGACTTTATAACAAAAAACCGAGAGATACTTGGCGATCAATTAGAAAACTTCATGAAATCGGATTTTTGGTAAAAGTCAAAAAAGGAATTTATCGTTATGACCCTGATGTAGTTAGACAGAGAGAACTAGAAGATTTTACACTTGAACAAAAAGAGATAATTCTGAAACGAGATTGTTATAAATGCGTTGTTTGCGGTCGTGGCAAAAAGGAAGGAGTAGATATTCAAGTTGATCATATAAAACCAAAATATCTGGACGGCAAATCAACGATAGAAAATGGCCAAACATTATGCGCCCAACACAATTTTATAAAGAAAACATTAAAACAAACAGAAACTGGAAAAAAAATGTTTATCCGTTTGTATGAGTTAGCAAAAAGCGAAGACAATGAAGAATTAAAAAAGTTTTGTGCCGATGTTTTGGAAACTTACCAAAAACATAACATAAATGGACATATTATTTGGGAAAAATAAAAATATAGAAGACAATTCTATCATTATTAACACAAATGAAATCCGCAACATTTTCAAAGAATTTTGTGAGAATAATGGAAAATCTTTTAGCGAAATTCGATTTCAAAAATTTCAGAAATTTTTAGAAATTGATTTTTACGATTGGGTGAAAGATAATCTGAATCAATTTGAAAAACAATAAATAGTGGTGTTACTCCTGCTTTTGCAGGAATGACTGTCACAAATTCTTAATTCTCAATTCTGAATTGCCTTTATTCGGGGTGTGGCCCAGTGGTAGGGCACTCGCTTGGGGTGCGAGTAGTCGCAGGTTCGAGTCCTGTCACCCCGAAAAGAATAAGGACGTTCGCGAGTTCACGGGAAAGATAAGGGCGTTCACGAGTTCATGGGTTGTGATGCATAAACACATGAACATATGGACGCCATTTTGCAGTTTTGGACGCTGTTACCGTTGTTCGTGCCGTTGTTCGGGGTGTAGCTCAGTTGGCTAGAGCGTACGGTTCGGGACCGTAAGGCCGCAGGTTCAAGTCCTGTCACCCCGACCATACGAAACTTGACGGATTTTGTGGGCAGTTTGTTTACTCACTCGCCACGCCGGAGTTTATCCCGCACGGCGACGCGAGCGATGCTGGAATGGGTCTCACTTCGCAAAAAACCCTGTATTTCGGAATTAAATCAAAAGGTCGGACAAAATCAAAATCAAAAATCAGTTTTTTGTTCAGCACACGGCAGTCGACGATTCATTCAAATTTTTTCTGCAAATGAGGTTTTCAACTCACGGTGTTGCACTTAATGGTTGAATTCACTATCTATCAGAAAAAATATTGAAAAAAGAACGGGTTGACAGGTTGATGAATTAACTGATTCACAGGTCAACGCATCAATTTATCAACACGTAAACGTCGTTACTGCTATGATGTTTAAATATGAGATTACGATAACGGGCAGTGTTCAAGGAATTGGTTATAGATATTTTGTCATGGCAGAAGCACGAAGATTAAAATTAACTGGCTGGGTAAAAAATTTGTACAATGGAGATGTCGAGATATTGTTAGAAAGTGAAAAAAATATTCTTGAAAACTTTGTTAGCATACTAAAAACAAAACATCGATGGGCAAAAATTGATAATGTAAAAATTTCAGAAACAGAAACATCAAAAAAGGAGTTTTCAGATTTCAATATAATTTTTTAATTTTACATTCTCAATTCTTAATTGGTTTTAATATGGATACACTTGACCCTATAAAACTTTATTTTACAAATATTGGAAAGATTCCACCTACTACGAAAGAAGAGGTAGAATTTTTAATTCCAAAAATACGAAATTGCTGCGCTAATGCAAAAAAGAGAATGATAGAAGGGAATCTTAGATTGGTAATTCCTATCGCAAGAAAATATCACAAACCAGGAGTTTCGTTTTCCGATTTAATTGAAGAAGGGAATCTTGGCCTCATACGAGCAATTGAAAAATTTGACATCAATCGACGGTATCGTTTTTCCACATACGCAACTTTTTGGATAGCACAGCGTATCTCACGTTATGTTTCTTCTCAATTAAAAACAATAAAAATTCCTGAACATATAATGGCACAGATGAAAAAATGGCTTAAAGAATATGAATTTTTGAAACAAAAACTTGGTAGAATTCCAATACCAGAAGAAACTGCAAAAAAATTAAAACTTACATCTGGAGAAATCGCACAGCTTTTGAAAAATTTGGAACTTTCAAAAACCGTTATATCGTTAGATATGAAGATTGATGAAGACGAATCGGTTTCGCTATCAGATATTATTTCCGACAATAAAAATGATGATCCTGTAACGCTTATTAAATATCTTAAAATAACTAATCAAATAAAAGTGGTTCTCAAAAAACTTACACCAAAAGAAAAAAAGATAATAATTTTGCGGTTTGGCTTGGATACGGGAATTCCTTGCACACTTGAAAAAGTTGGAAAAAAAATGAATCTTAGTCGCGAAAGAATCAGGCAAATAGAAGCAATGGCATTTAGAAAAATAAAAAATGCTGTAATGAAACTGCAATTCTTAAAAAGTGAAGAAATGTAACGACGGTGCAAAAACGCACGAATAGTTTGTAGTGCGTAGTCAGACTGTGTCATTCAGACTGTGTCGCAATCCATCTTTTACTATCTATTGTTGAATTACAGTGCCATATTTTACTATTAGTTGCTATCTTCTATAAAAATGCAACTTTTTAGCTCATTGCGACACAGCCTCAATGTATAAGTTATGAGTTCATAATACTGAGCTTATATCGTTTTAATTATTATCAATATGAATCTTAAAAAACTAATTCGTGATGTACCAGACTTTCCAAAACCAGGAATAATTTTTAAAGATATAACACCACTTCTTAAAAATCATAAGGGTTATAAACTGGCAATAAATCAGATGGCAAAAAAATATAGAAATGAGCATATAGATAAAATTGTTTCAATGGAATCTCGTGGATTCATTTTCGGTGCACCTGTTGCGTTAAAACTTGGAGTCGGATTTGTACCGATAAGAAAAAAAGGGAAACTTCCATATAAAACTATCAAAGAAGAATATCAGCTTGAATACGGAACAGATATTTTGGAAATTCACGAAGATGCCATTGCCAAAGGAGAAAATGTTCTAATTGTTGATGATGTTCTTGCTACGGGTGGAACCGCAAAAGCGGTTTGTTCTTTAATTAAAAAATTAGGGGGAAGAGTTATTGGGTTTTGCTTTTTAATAGAATTATCATTTTTGAATCCACGGGAAAAATTAAAGAACCACGAAATTTTTTCACTGATAAAATACTGATAAAATATTAAAGAACAATTAAGAATTAAAATTGAAAATTACGATTAAAGGTTTCGACATTTATAATTCTCAATCCTTAATCCTTAATTGTCTCCATCGCCCCTGTAGCTCAGCTGGATAGAGCATCGGTTTCCTAAACCGGTTGTCGGCAGTTCAAATCTGCCCAGGGGTAGTAACTGATGACTAAACCATTGACAAATATGTGATATCCATTTCTTCTAAGCGAATGTCATTATTGCTGTAGTAACTGATGACTAAACCATTGACAAATATGTGTAAATATGGTATGACATCGCCATGAAATTAAGTCAATGGGCTAAAGAGGCTGTCCGACAACATAGTCCGCTTTACCGACGACACAGCGTCAGTAAAAAAATGATATGTTGTTTGTTGCCATTAGTTGCCAAATACTGCTATATTTTACAAAAAAATGACTGTTTTACGATTTGTCGGACAGCATCGGTGGAGATATATTCGTGATAGACACAAACGAAATAAAAGATGATTTAGTTCAGGACATGCTGGATGTTTTAACTTCTTTTTGTGCAAGACTGTATGAAAGGAGGAGCGCGAAGAATAAAGCCAAAAAAGCGATAGAAGCGATAAAAGGATGATTCGTCAAGCTTACAAATACGAACTAAAACCGAATAATTTACAGAAAATGCTTCTGGTTAAGCATGCGGGGTGTGCGCGTTTTGCATATAACTGGGGGCTTGCTCGGAGGATAGAGGAATATAAAAAGACAGGGAAATCCTCTAACGCAATTGAACAACACAGGCAGCTAAACGTTTTGAAGGGAGCAGAGTTTTCCTGGATGTATGAGGTTTCCAAATGTGCTCCGTAGGAAGCATTAAGGAATTTAGAGTGTGCTTATCGGAACTTCTTTCGTAGAGTAAAAAATGGGGAAAATCCCGGATTCCCGAAATTCAAGAAAAAAGGCATTCACGACAGTTTTACTTTAACGACGGGGGTAATTAGGATAGATGATACTGCTCATATTGTCCTTCCGAAAATCGGGAAAATTAGAACGAAGGAAGACACATCTAAATTCAAAGGAAGGATTATTTCGGCCACAGCAAGTCGTCAGGCGGATAGGTGGTATGTGTCGTTTCAAGTGGAGCGGGAAAGAATAGTCCCAAACTTAAACCATCAAGGCATCACGGGTTTTGACTGTAATATCGGCGAAATTGTGGATTCAGAGAACAATCGTTATATTCTTCCCCGTCCTCTTAAAAAACTTCTATCCCTTTTACAAAGAAGATCAAATCGGCATTCAAGAAAACAAAAAAGGTCGATGAACAGGAAGAAGTCAGTGCTGGTTCTATCCAGATTGCACAGAAAGATTAAGAATATCAGGCGGGACTTTTTCCATAAATTATCCACAGACATTGCGAAAACCAAGCAGGTGATCTGTGTGGAGAGTTTATCAATTCAGAAGATGTTGCAGAATCGGTTTCTTGCACGTAGTATTATGGACGCGGGATGGAGAGAGTTTTTGACCATGCTTGAATACAAAGTAACATGGTATGGTTCTATTTTCCTTGAAACTCCAAAATACTTCCCGTCTACTAAAAAGTGCTCTGTTTGTGGCGTGGTGAAACCCAAAATGAATTTGTCTGAAAGGATTTTCATATGCGATGCTTGTGGGCATATGATGGACATAGACTTAAATGCGGCTATAAATATCAGAAATTACGCTTATAGTGTAATTCCGAGTACCGGGAGTTTCCCGGGAATCAACGCTTGTGGAGAGGTGGCACAATTATGCCCCTCGTTGAAGCAAGAAGAAAGCACATTGGTTATGGGAGACTGTAATAAATGATAAGATTTTTGGAACGGCAATTCATCCCCACGACCAAAGTTGGGGGTTTTCTTGCCAAGAGGTCTTTAATCAAACCCTGCGACGACAAAAATATAAAAAAATCTGGAAATAAAAAAAGTACTTGACAAAAATCAAAACTTTAATGTATAATATACATTATAGGAGGTGAAAACAAATGCAGAGAACACAAATTTATTTATCAGAAAAAGAGAGAAATATTCTTTCTTCTTTAAGTATAAGTAATAGCAAAAGCATTAGTGAACTCATTCGTGAAGCAATTGATTATTTTTATTTTAATAGGAAAAAAATAGATTTTGCACAAACACTATGCTATGTAAAAGGTATTTGGAAGGATAGAAACGATATAGAGAGTGCAGAAAATTATGTACGAAAATTACGGGTTGACCGGAGATCTAAATGACTAAATTTCTTATTGACACCGACGTGCTAATTGAAATACTGCGAGGAAATATAAAAATACTTTCTTGTTTTGATACATTAAACAAAAAAGGGGCAACATTTTTCTATTCTCCGGTTACAAAGGCCGAAATTTTTCATGGAATCCGAGAAAAAGAAGAACCAAAAATAAATTTATTATTTCAATCTATGGAATGTATTTTTATAAATGATGAAATAGGAAGAAAAGCTGGGCTTTATTTAAAAGAATTTCATCGTAGTCACAATGTACAATTAGGTGATAGTTTAATTGCGGCTTCTGCATATTTTGCGGATACTATTCTTTTTACTCTCAACCGGAAACATTATCCTATGAAAGATATCAAGGTTTTCGCTGATTAAAGTTTTGACGCTACTAAAAAATGCTCTTTGTCATAACAGGATTGTCGTGTGATGAGTGGCGTCTTAACATAAAAGAAAAATATAATTATTAGTGTTCCTGAAGAAAGGATTAAAACAAAAAGAAAGGGAAGGGTTCCACCGACGGGGAAAAACCGTCCCCATTTCTACCTCAAAATAATAATTTAAAAAATACTTGACAAAATTGTTAAAATGTATTAGAATAATAATGAACACAAAAGAATATTGGAGGTGAATCTATGTCTAAAACGGTAACAATCCGGCTATCAGAGGAAGAATATAAAAAGATTTCGTTGTCTGCACAGTCTGAATATCGTCCTATTTCTAATTTTATTACTAATACAGTATTAAAAGAAATAGAAGAATCACTTTATACAGATGTGGTTGAGATAGATCAAATTAGAGGTAATAAAAAATTACTGGAAAAACTAAAATTAGGACACAACGATGCTAAAAAAATGAGAGGTAATTTTATTGGATAATTTTAAAATATTTGAAACGAAACAGTTTTTATCTGACCTGGAAAAAGATTTTAGTGGTCAACAGGAACGGATAAAGAAAAAACTTATAACATATGTTTATCCACAATTACGGTATCAACCGTACTTTGGAAAAAATATAAAGAAGTTAACTAATTATGAACCCGAAACCTGGCGGTATAGAATTGGGGATTATCGTTTTTTTTATGAAATTAATGAGCAGAAAAAAATAGTTTTTATGATAACAGCAGATATCCGCGGGAGTGCCTATAATATATGAGCAGTTACCAAAATTAAAATTACAAAAATTAGCCGTGGATAATACCATATCAAAACATTAGGCACAGTGGGAACAACAGGCACAGGAGGAACAACAACAGGCCATCCCCAAAAAAAAGTAAAAGAAATACGCATTTGTCCTTATTGCAAAAGTCCTTATTGGGATAGGCCCAGGGGAAAAAAGCGTTAAGTACGAACGACAAAAAACAATAAAGTAATTAAAATAGGAGAACAAAAATGATAAATAAAAAACTGATAGAAATTGAAAACAAAATCATTGAAGTAAGATAACAAAAAGCGATTCTTGATAGTGATGTTGCAGAACTTTACGGCGTTGAAACAAAAGACATTAATAAAGCAGTTAAAAATAATCCCGACAAGTTTTTGGAAGGATATATTTTGGAGTTGTCTAAAGCAAAGAAAGATGAACCGGTGGAAAATTTCCACCGGTTCCGAAATCTAAAACATTCAAGCATAAATCCTAAGGCCTTTACTGAAAAAGGTCTTTATATGCTTGCCATGATATTGAAGAGTACCAAAGCCACCCAAACTACAATATACATTATTGAAACTTTTGCAAGAATTAGGGATCTTTCGCAAAACATCAAAGCATTAACAGTGGTACAAGACGAACAACAAAAACAAAATTTACTTCAAAAGAGTGGCAAAATCATCGGCGAACTTCTTGATGATAATCTGACAACGAGTGAAAAAGAGATAACAATAGAACTAAATCTTGCTTTATTGAAAATCAAACACACTATCAAAAAAATAAAGAAATGAGAACAACCGCAATTTATGTCAGAGTTTCTACAATAGGTCAAGAGTTAAAAAATCAAATAAGGGATTTAACCGCCTATTCTCTTAAAAATAAATAGGAAATTTATAACACTTACGAGTTACCCAAACCGGAAATGGAATGAGGGCGTTAACTACTTAAGAATCTCCATGGCGATATTTTAATAGTTTTATCGTCGAGGCTTGGGTTTTGTAATTGACAAAATTATTAAATTGTGTTATACTATGTTTAACAAGGAGGCGATATGGAAACAAAGATTAAACTTATAGGGGTCAAAATGCCTTTAAAACTTGCTTCTGCACTTGAGCATATTGCGACGGAGCAATACAAATCAGTTTCAACATTTATCAGAGAAATGATAGTAGATTACATTGAGGATGAACTCAGTGTAGGATCATGGAAATTAATTGAAAAAGGGCGGAAAGAATACAGGGAAGGAAAATGCATTCCATGGAGAGAAGTAATTCATGAATAAATTCACGGTTCTTTTGTCATCACAGGCAAAGAAGTATTACAAAAAGGTTAACAAAAAGACACAGGATTTATTGAGAGATTGTTTTCTGTATCTTGAAGAAAATCCTTTTTATCACCCGGGTGGAATAATAAAAAGAATTAGAGGACAGAGTTTATACAGATTTCGGGCAGGTGATTTAAGAATTATTTACGAAATAAATGAATTAAAAAGGGAAATTCCGATCCATTTAATTGGGCCAAGAGGGGATATTTACAAAAAAATATAAATATTATTGTGGAACAAAAATTAAATTACAGACCTCTGGGCAAGAAAGCCCCCATATTCAGCGGGTTAACTGGCTATATTTTAAGAATCCATAGTATGGTTTTTAACGGTAGTAACGCTACTTCGTTAAATTCAGTTCGTCATTGGGACTGTGTCGCAATGAGCTAAAAAGTTGCATTTTTATAGAAGATAGCAACTGATGATAAAATATGGTACTGCAATCCAACACTAGATGGTAAAAGATGGATTGCGACACAGTCTGATTGGCGAACGAAGCGAAGCAATCTC
>JBDRIG010000020.1:0-4216 GCA_043816185.1 Elusimicrobiota bacterium
AAAACCGCTGTGGTCAATTATGCTCACGATTCACGGTTCGCAATTCGTGGTTCACGATTATCTGACCTATGTGCTTCGTTTCAGCAGTCGTGTGTTGATGTTCTCATTAGAAAAGCAGTTTTAGCGTGTGAAAAGTTCAACATAAAAAAAATTGCATTAGGCGGAGGGGTGTCTGCAAATTCGCAATTGCGAGCTGATTTTATTAAAAAATGTGATGAAGAAAACCTGAAATTATTTATGCCATCGGTAGCTTTTTGTACTGATAATGCGGCTATGATTGCGTTAGCAGGATATTTTAAATTGAAAAAAATTGGTGGTTGTAAATGCGTAAATCCGTCGGCAAATCTTGAATTGCGATAGTTGCTCAGAAGGGCGTTCGGGAATTGCTTCGCGGAAACGCCTCGCCTTTGAGGGTGGGCTCTCACTCGCACCGCTAAAAGTCATAAGGTGAAAAATAATAGTGTATGCGGTGCTCCGTGAGGTTCCTCTCAGCAACCCCCTCACTCTGGGATGATATAAGGTGAGAGACATTAAAGGGCGCTCGGGAACAAGTTTCTTTGAGACGCTCGTCAGAACTCGCTCTGCAATTTGCTCCTGGAACAAATGTCACTCGGGAATTGCTTCGCAGGGACGCTATCTGCTCGAGGCAGCGCTCTCTCTCGGGTCGCTACGCTCTCTCGGGATGATAAGCAAGACCCTGCCACTCCGACGATTAAAAAGAGTGGCGATTGAAAAGGAGAAATAACAATGCAATTAAATATAAATACAAAAAAACTGTTGTTACATGCTTGTATTTTTTTGCTCACTTCGATAAATATGGCAGGGGTACTATATCCATGGTTAAATGGATCTAAATATAGAAAGCCGATAACGATAACTAATAATACGGGCTCCATATTAATCGATTATCAGGTTATGTTTACTTTAGATACTATGAATTTAATTTCTAATAGTAAGATGCAAAGTGATGGCAAAGATATGAGACTCACTGATTCAGATGGAATAACTCAGTTGGACTATTGGGTAGAAGGTGGGATCAATACCGAATCAACAACAACATGGGTAAAAGTTCCTTTCGTTTCTACAAATTCAAAAACAATTTATCTTTATTATGGGAATGAAAGCATGGTGACCAATTCCTCTACTAATACTTTTATCAGAGAAATTAATACAAATACTCCAGTTAAAGGGGCTTGGAGAATTGATGAAATATCTGGAGCATCCGTTGTTGATTATTCTGGAAATAATAATATCGGCACAGCTTATGGAACAATGATTGTAGATGGAAAATTTAATAAAGCAAGAAATTTCAATGGAAATGGCGATTGTGTTGACATTCCTGATACTGATGTGCTTACACTGGGCACAGCGGCAACATTTACATCTTGGGTAAATATAACTACGATTTCCGAGAACTATTCTTCTATAATAAATAAATGGAACCAAGCCGTCGACGATGAATATATTTTTGGCGTAAATACTAACAATACATTAGTCCTTGCTTGGCACACTAATGGTGGTGGTAATTGGGGTAGCTCTTCTTGGTATAGTGTGAATAGTGTTGGCACAATTACACTAGGTGAGTGGGCGTTCGTTGCTGTTGTTAGGAATAATACAACAATAACATTTTATATAAATGGTGTTGAAGCTGGAAGTAGTAATCCTATTGATATAAATCCTTTTAGAAATGGACTTGTTAGTGTTAGAATTGGAGGACAAAACAGAAGTAGGATGAATAGAACTATTAATGGTAATATTGACGAAACTCACATCTACAGCCGTGCTTTAGCAGCAGAAGAAATCGCTGATATTTATAATAATTATGGTTATGTAACCACTAATTATATTGGAAGGGAGTTGGTCCGTAAATTCACTAGTCCAGAGCCAACAACGGCTGTTGGAGCCGAAGATAGTCTAATAACGAAAGTCGGAAATGCTGCTGATTGGAGTTGGAAAATAGCTAACTACGGTGAATTAATTAAGAATGGTGGCGTAAGCAATTGGCAATGGAAAACATTTACCAACGATGAAACTAGCATAACGGTTCCTCGTGGGTTAGCAGCAGATTGGTATTGGTGCCAATAATCATAATCGGGGTTAACAAACGATATAGCTAAATCCTTTTTAATTTTGCTAATTTTGACTATAAATAGAAGGAGGAAAGTTTGCCAACTTTCATTTTACAGACCTCTGGGCAAGAAAGCCCCCAGCTTTAGCCGCGGAGAGTGTCAACAATAATCAATAACTTGTTATGTCAAACCGTTATAAAATTATGAAAAGATTATGAAAAAAATTTGGCGACTTATTATTCTTGTAATTCTTGTGGTTGCCATAATGTTTTATTTACGTCTTCAATTGGAAGATTATTCGTCAATTGCCAACAAAGTTGATATAAAAATAAATAAAGTGCTTATCAGTTTTGGGATAAGCGACCAGAATATAACAAAAAATCTTCGTATACAAAAAAGAACTCAAACAGCAAAATGGGTTCAATATGTAAAAGATATTACAACAGATAAAAAAGTAGAAAATATATTTATAGAAACAAAGATTTCGCTTTCTGAATTTGGTGTGGAAATTGATTTCGATAAGACACTAAATTTATTAACGGTATCAAAAAATGGGAATATATTAAATAAAATTTTATTTTTGCCAGTTTTATCAGCCAAACCAATAAAATACAAGGCAATAATTATTATTGATGATGTTGGCTACAAAAGCGATGAGCTGGAAGATTTTTTATCACTTTCAATTCCTTTAACATTTAGTATTTTGCCATTTGAAAAATATTCTAATTATTTTGCTGACAAACTAAAAAAACAAAATTGTGAATTTTTACTTCATCAACCAATGGAACCAAAAAACTACCCAAAAATAAATCCTGGGAAATTTGCAATTTTACTCAATATGTCAGTCGATAATATAGAAAAAAAAGTATTGAAAAATCTTCAAAACGTTGAAGGTGCTGTTGGCATAAATAATCATATGGGTAGTGCTTTTACTGAGGATAAAGCTAAAATTGAAGCATTTTTGAAAGTAGTAAAAAAGAAGAATCTTATTTTTATTGATTCGTCCACATCGTCAAAATCGGTTGCATATAAAACAGCCAAGGTCATCGGAGTTTCAGCATTACAAAATAGTGTTTTTCTTGATGGTAAAGATGATTTTGAATATATTTTAAAACAACTTCTCATATTTAAAAAAAAGATAAAAAAAGATGGTGGTTGTGTTGCCATTGGGCATATTCACAAAAAAAATCTGGCTCGTGCTTTATCAAAAATTATTCCTGAATTTCAAAAAGAGGGGATAACTTTTTTAACTGTTTCCGAACATATAAAAACAAATGATTATTCTTGGCATTGAAACTTCTTGTGACGATACTTCGTGTGCTGTCGTCGCAGTAAATAAAGACACTATAGTCGTTCTTTCAAATGTTGTCTCATCTCAAATAAAAATTCATAAAAAATATAATGGAATTGTTCCTGAATTGGCAGCCCGTTCTCATCTTGAAAACATAAATTTTGTTATAGACGAGGCACTTTGCAAGGCGAATTGTAAGATTGGTGATATAGATGCTGTTGCTGTTACGGCTGGACCTGGACTTATTGGTTCACTTTTAATAGGAACTACGACTGCACAGGCAATTTCACATATATTAAAAATTCCAATTGTTGGCGTCAACCATATTGAGGGGCATATTTTTGCAAATTTGTTAAAACCACAAATTACACCCACTCCGCTAGACAAAAACTTATCTAATTGGGCAGGTGTAAAAGAGAGAGGTTACACAAATAAAATCAAACCACCTTTTATCGCACTCATTGTTTCGGGTGGACATACCGATTTGATATTGGTAAAAGATTGGGGAAATTATAAAATTTTAGGTCGTACGCGTGATGATGCAGTCGGTGAGGTTTTTGATAAAATTGCAAAATTTTTGAAGCTCGGTTATCCAGGTGGACCAATTATAGATAAATTTGCCAGCAGGTCTTCGACAAAAAAAGGAGGTCCACAAAAAATAAATTTTCCTAGACCATATATGCTTGGCAGTTGGGATTTTTCATTTTCTGGACTTAAAACCGCTGTGGTCAATTATGCTCACGATTCACGGTTCGCAATTCGTGGTTCACGATTATCTGACCTATGTGCTTCGTTTCAGCAGTCGTGTGTTGATGTTCTCATTAGAAAAGCAGTTTTAGCGTGTGAAAAGTTCAAC
>JBDRIG010000021.1:0-3090 GCA_043816185.1 Elusimicrobiota bacterium
AATCATATTTATTATAATTGGTATTTTTTTATTTATTAAAGTTAAACTCTGGAGAAATCAGAAATATAAAGCATTGGTTATTTTAACAGTGGCATGGTGGTTGACATATATGATCTTTTGTAGTTGGTTTGCCCCAGGCAGCCCGGAGCATTGGTATCAGCACTTATTGTTATGGTTAATTTTGATTGCCTGTTCCTTAAATGAGTATTTGAGGGCAGAAAATGTAAGTATGCTGTCTAAGAAATTAGTATTTGGATTATTTTTATGTTCAGTGGTCATAATTCCACCTATAAATTTTTTTGATTCAATTTATCCAAATTCGCTGATTGAAAATAATGAAAGTTATATGAGGACACTTTTTATAAAAAAGTATGTAAAAAAAGGCGGAATTATTATTATTTCAGGCATAGGTTGGTCAAATATACAGACGGTATATATTCCGTTCTTTGTTAATATAAATCGCATCTCCCTTTTTTTAACTTTTGTGTATAATCCTAAATCGCAGGGTTTACAGATATTAAAAAATCAGGTTGAAGTGATGGCAAGTCAGGGAATGGATGTTTATGTACTTGACGATATTTTTTCCAAGATAACCGAAGGAGGACTTAAACAGTGGAATGTCACAATGGACGAAATAAAAGAGATTTTCAAACCATATGATTTTAAGACGCTCGGTGTTGATAGAGATGGCGAGAAGATAATGCAATTATTTCCCAAAAAGGGTTCTGTGACATATCAGAGAAAGGAAGGAATAAAATTTTACAATTTGAAAGAATATCGTTCGTCGATGGAAAGTTTTCTGAAAATTTCCGAAAAGGACAAAACATCTTTTGATTATAAACTTATAGGCAACTGTTATAGTTTATCAAATGATAGAGTAAATGCTGTTTCAAACTGGAGAAAGGGTTATATGCTTGACCCGTCTGATCAGCAATTGCTGAAAATAATTCAACACTATGGACAGTAGTCATAAAAAGATTTTACAACTGGTTGTTTTTGAGTATATAGAAACAATAAGACCAGTTTCTTCAAAATAGTTGGTTCAACAATGTGGATGTTCGGCGAGTTAAAAGTAGATTGCAAAGTAGATTACAAAATAGATTGCACGAATAAATCAATTTTTTGGTTAGTATAATCAGTTTAAAATCAATACAATCAATTAGTTCCGAGTTTTTCGTGGTGACAGAGATCAATTTATATAAATAAAGGAGGACAAACAAATGTCTGAACAGGAAATTTTTGACCAGCGGCTTGAGAAAATATCGCAACTGAAAAGCAAAGGAATACAACCATATCCGACTAAATTTATTTCTACAACTAATAGTGAGAAAATTCTTAAAGAAATGCCTACTGAAAGCGTTTCTATTAGTGGTCGTATTTTGACCATCCGAAATATGGGAAAAGCGGCATTTCTAACAATAAAGGATTCGGCTGGAAAAATACAACTTTACATCAAGAAGGATTTAATTGGCGATGAAAACTACAAGACATTTGAACTTTTTGATATTGGCGATTTTATTGGCGTTGAGGGAATCGTTTTTAAGACGAGAACAGGTGAAATAACTGTGAAAGTTGAAAAATTTCAATTTCTTTCAAAATCATTGCGACAACTTCCAGAAAAATGGCATGGACTATCAGATGTAGAGACAAGGTACCGTCAGAGATATTTGGATTTAATCTCTAATAGCGAAGTTGTGGAGATATTCAAAAAACGAGCAAAAATTATTTCATCTATTAGAAATTATCTCGATGGTAATGGTTTCGTTGAAGTAGAAACACCGATAATGCAATCAATTTCTGGTGGGGCTGCTGCAAAACCATTTACTACACATCACAACGCACTTGATATTGATTTATATTTAAGAATCGCACCAGAACTTTATTTGAAACGGCTTATCGTCGGTGGATTTGATCGTGTTTATGAAATGGGAAGAACTTTCAGAAACGAAGGAATTTCAATCAGACATAATCCAGAATTTACAATCTTGGAAGTTTATCAAGGATATGCCGACTATAATGATATGATGGTTTTGTGTAAAAACATAATTCAAGAAACAGCAAGAGCGGTCGGAATTTCAGAAACACCGATTTCAGGGGCACCGATTTCAGAAGTACCATATGCAGATCAAAAAAAAGATATGGGCATTTTTGGTGAATGGAAGTGTTTGTCTATTGAAACAGCATTTACGGAAGCGGGAATTAATTTTGCAGATGTTTTTTCTGAGGATAGTTTAAGAAAATTAGGGCTAAAATTTGAAATTGAGAATTCTGCAACAGTGGGACAAAAAATTCCGGCAAGAAAGATATTTGACCGTCTATTTGATAAATTAATAAAACCGAAACTTGACAAACCAACATTTGTGATTGATTGGCCTAAATTTTTGTGTCCTTTAGCGAAATCAAAATATGAAAGACCTGAGATAGCTGAGAGGTTTGAATTGTATATCAACGGTGAGGAGCTTGCGAATGCATATTCAGAGTTAAACGACCCCGTTGAGCAGAAAAAAAGATTTGAAGAACAGATGAATGAGCGAGAAAAAGGTGATGATGAAGCGGAATTATTAGACGACGATTATGTGAAAGCACTTGAATACGGAATGCCTCCCTGTGGTGGTCTTGGTATTGGAATTGATCGTCTTGTAATTCTTTTAATCCAACAGGAATCCATCAAAGATGTGATACTGTTCCCGCTCTTGAAACCAATAAAACAAGATGTATAGTTGTTGATTTATCGACGTGTGGATGTGGATTTAGTGTGAGTGTGGATTTAGTGCGGGCTTGTGTAGGCACGAACTGTGTTCGTGTGTTTTTCAACGCACACAAACGTCGCACGATCGCAGACCGTGCTTATAAACGCAACACGCACGACGATATACGCAATACGATATACGCTCCACGAACGACGAATCACGAATAAGATTTGGTAGTCGCAGGATTTATCCTGCGTTTCGCAATGGTATAATGGAAAAGCAAGCTTCCTTCCGGGGAGGTCATAAAGTAACGCATAAAAGCGCAGACCTTTTGTGATCTTTTCAAACGATCAAAAGTGGTGTATAATATATACACCGGACTTTAACCCCGGTAAGGAGG
>JBDRIG010000022.1:0-3047 GCA_043816185.1 Elusimicrobiota bacterium
CAATAGACAAAAAATTAGATAAAATTTTTCAAATGACTTCTAAATCTAAGAAAATTCAGGAAAATTTTGAACCTGAACTTTATGTTGTTAATAACTCTGTTCCTTCTTACCAAGGGTTAGATTATTAAATGAGTTGACAAGATAATCTCTTGACCAAAACAAAATATAAATATATAATCGGCGTGTTGCTATTGGAGTGTTTATGAAAATAGGTTTTACTGGTATAGATCTACCCGAAGGTAAAATAAAATACGGTGATGAAAAATTAATTGCACTTGAAAAAAAATGCGAGCCAAATAAAGTATCTCCGTTTTTTGTTGAATTTATTCGTGATGAATTTATTCAGATAGACGCAATTGTCGTCACGAAAAATAAAATACTTGATTTGCTCATACTTGATATAGAAAAATGCGAATCGCGAATACTCAATACTGACGATAGTATTGAGAAAAAATTTCTCGAAAAATGTATAACCAATCTTGAAAAAGAAATACCATTATGCGAAGTAGAATTTGCTGAAAACGAACAAAAATATCTACAGATGATGTCACCTTTGAGCATGAAACCAGTTGCGGTAATTGATGATATATTAGAAACGAATGAAGTCATCAAAAAAGTTCTTGAAAAATCTCGTATTATATTTTTCTATACAGCAGGCAAGGACGATGTTCATGCGTGGCAAGTAAAAAAAGATTCGGATATTGTTACCTGTGCCGGTAAAATCCATACCGACCTTGCACGCGGATTTATCAAAGCAGATATTGTAAATTTTGAAGATTTTATAAAGTGTCACAATATGAATGATGCAAAAGGCAAAGGATTTGTTAAATTAGTAGATAAAAATTATATTATAAAAGAATCTGATATAATAGAAATTAGATTTAATGTGTAGATGTTTATGTAGATAGTGTGTAGGTGGTGTCGAAAAAATTATTTTGTCGTCATTGAGACTGTGTCACAATAGCAAAATGTGTGTCATTCAGACTGTGTCACAATCCATCTTTTACCATCTGGTGTTAGATTGCAGTACAATATTTTACCGTCAGTTGCTATCTTCTATAAAAATACAACTTTTTAGCTCATTGCGACACAGTCTGATTGTGAGTGAAGCGAAGCAACCTCAAATTCAACAAAAGTAAATTCATTGCTTTACTTTTTACAAATAAAATTGTACGATGAGGCTGTTGAAAAAGTATTTTGAGATGTCATTTCAAATCTTACACTAAATCTGTTTCGGTATTATTTCAGAATCACATTCCGACAGGAGCGGTTTTATAAACGGTTTTGTTATCAGGCATTGAGATAAGTTCATTGTGATAGAATAGAAATTTTTCAACGATCTTAATAATGTCGATTATAAAAAATTATAAAAATTACACGGGTTAAAATCTTTCAGTCTTTTAATTATTCTTTATGACAAATATAATTCATGATAGTTTCTATGGACTTGGTATAGCACCTGGACTACTTAAGATATTGGACAATTTGGGTTTTAAGATGCCAACCCCGATACAATACAAAGCAATACCTATAGCAATTGAAGGTAAAGACATTATAGGAATCGCTCAGACGGGCACTGGTAAAACCATTGCTTTTGGAATCCCAATGATACAACAGCTTGTTCAAAAAAAGGGCAAAGGATTAATACTGGTACCTACTCGCGAACTCGCCATCCAAGTCAACGAAGCACTTGAACAATTTACACATATATTCTCTATGAGAACAACTGTTCTTATCGGCGGAGAGAATATAGGAAAACAACTAAGCTCTTTAAGAAAAAATCCTCGCATTATCGTCGCCACACCAGGGCGTTTAATAGATATTATTGGGCAAAAACAGATACACCTTGACGATGTACATATACTCGTTCTTGATGAAGCTGATCGAATGTTGGATATGGGCTTTTTACCTCAAATTGAACGTATTATCCGTCTTATACCAAAAGATCGTCAGACAATGTTATTTTCTGCAACTATACCAAGTAAAATAATGAACATCGCTTCCTACCATATGAAACTTCCGGTACGCACGGAAATTGCTCCAACCGGTACGATGGCAGAAGGCATCTCGCAGGAAATATTCGTCGTCAATCGCGATCTAAAAGGAAAATTACTCGGAGAACTCCTTAAAAAATACACGGGAACGATTCTTTTATTCACGCGGACAAAAAGAGGAGCATCTAAAATCGTACGGTTAATACGAGATATGAAACATACTGTGGCTGAAATTCATGCTGATCGTTCACTTGGACAAAGGAAGGAAGCGTTGGAAGGATTCAAAACAGGAAAGTATCGCATTCTTGTAGCAACAGATATAGCGGCGAGAGGTATTGATGTCAGCGACATTGAACTTGTTATTAACTACGATTTACCCGATGATCCAGAAAATTATGTTCACAGAATAGGACGCACTGGAAGGGCTGGACAGGAGGGTCATGCAATTTCACTTGCAACACCTGAGCAGGGAAGTGATGTCCGAAATATTGAAAAAATTATAAGAACAAGTATTCCTATATCGGAAAATCCGACGATACCAACGGAAACATTTTACCAACACAAAATAGTCCGACAAGCCCCAAAAAAAAATTATCAAGGCAGCCGAAGTTATTACCATACCCGCCACAAACGAAGATAATCCTATTGTTATTAATACAGCTACTCGACTGCTACTACAAATTGATTTTTTATTTGCTGTTTTTTGTTTTTTATTTGCGGTTTTGCGATGGGTTATTTAGATGATGTAGGCACGAATTTATTTGTATGATGTTGTATTAGAGGCAAGAAGTGGAGAAGCAAGAATCAAGAAACAGAGATATAAGAAAAGTTATTGCGAGAGCCGATTTATCGGCTCGTGGCAATCTCTGTGTTGAAAATCGAGATTGCTTCGCTATCGCAATGACAGACAAGCGAGATTGCTTCGTCGCTCATTTCATTCACTTCTCGCAATGGTATAATGGAAAAGCAAGCTTCCTTCCGGGGAGGTCATAAAGTAACGCATAAAAGCGCAGACCTTTTGTGATCTTTTCAAACGATCAAAAGTGGTGTATA
>JBDRIG010000023.1:0-2805 GCA_043816185.1 Elusimicrobiota bacterium
GTCAAAATCTTTTCCTTCAATTATTTTGTCAAACTTATTGTAGTACAAGTATGCTTTGATATTACCGTAACTCAGTTGTCCGCCAAATAAAAAAGAAGTATTGTATCCTGTATTTTTCAACTCTTCGCTGATGCAAGGCAGATGAATATATTTGTTTGGCTGTGCAATGATAGAAAGTCCCATTGGCGGTGCAGGAAATGCACTGAAGATAGCCGATATTCCATGGTCAGACCAACTTCCGCCGGCATAAATGTTTTCAAAAAGAATTCCTTCACTGATAAGTTTTTCAAGATTAGGAGTAATGCTGTCGTAACCGCCTAAACTTTTCACTAAATCACCCGACCATCCTTCAAGAATTATCAATACGATATTCGGAAGATTAGTTTTTAATCCATTGGAAGAATTTCTTGTTGGGTTAAGAATATTGATGGTCGTATCTTTTTTTACGTTGTGAAGTTCCTGTACGATTTTTTTTGCTTCATCAAACGGATAATATTGGAACGGATTTTTTTCTATCACTTTTTTATTTTCAATGATGCTTTGAGCAAGATTCCATCCCGAATTTACAGCGGCAAGATTCAGAACATTATGTTTTGAAAAATACGCATCGCTCTGCTGAATGGGAATCTGTTGAATTCCTCCACGAATGCCGAGGAAGAGAAGAAAAGGTGTGATGAGGATAAATAGTGTCTGTCCGAAAACACCACTTTTCAAAAATAATTTTATTGATTTTTTCTAGTTTTATCATTTCATTATCCCTTTTCTATAGATTTTCCGGTAACTTTATTTTACATTTCTGATATTTCATGTTTTTAAAAGACATTTTTGGATAAATTGTATGTGACAAGAGATGGCTTCGCCACGCTATTCTATATTTTTTCTTCTTTGATTAGTTGTCTTTATCTTCAGGCAACTGTTCGGCGGTAACGGTACCGATAGTAGCGATCTCTTTGTTTCTGTTTTTCTTTCTCTTTTTTTCTTTCTGCCACGATTAAATGATTGCCAAGAATATGAAGATTATACGCCAACACACTTAATCCTACATATTTTTTATAGCCATATAGTCCTTTGTCTACACAACGATTTAATCCATGATGTTCCAACATATTTATATTGCTTTCTACTGCTGAATGTGCATTACGCAACTCCTTAAATGTTTTGTTGCTTTCTCGTTCTTTTTCTTCCGTATTCAATTTTCCCTTTTTGGGCAATATGATATTTTCTACCTGTGCCTTCATCAGGCATTGATAGTTGTCTTTGCTGAAAAAACCTTTGTCAAAACTATGGCTGTATATTTTCTGACCGGGAAAAGTAGTGTGCAGACGCTCCATCAGTGATTCTACTTGTTCAACATCTTTTTCTTTTTCCATTACCTTGTAATCCACAATGAATTGATTTTGATCAGTAGTGATTAAAAGCAAATGTCCGAGTTCTACAGAAGGAAAATGTTTCCCTTTGTTTATCCACTCTGTATGCGGCTCAAAAACAGAATGTATTTTTTCTGATGCTTCTATCTTTTCTCCAAAGAGCAATCTGCGCTCAATTAAATTGATTTGTTTTTTTACATACTCATTGTATACACAAAGTTCTGCTATCAAGTTAAGGATTTTTTTTGCATCAACGACAGCAGAAAGATGTAATATGACAGATGAAAAACGCCGTTCTAGTTTTTTAGCTTCATTCAAATATTGTTGCACAGCTTGTTTTTTTTGTTTCTCATTTTTACCTCTGAATACTTGTTGAGAGGTTTTACGGAAAATACTTTTTGTGTTTCTGTAAATGAGTTTTATTTTACGCCATCCATTCAAACAAGTTTCCTGTTGTAATTTTTCTATAGTGTCTAATCCTTTTCTCAGTGCATCCCATAGTAGATTTAAATCGGTAGGAAAATGTACATTCGTTTGCAACACATAACTATCTGTTTTTAGCATGAGCGATTTATCTTCTTTTTTTTTGTTAAGCAACTTTTGTCCATGCGAAACAACTAATATATTGATTTCATAGAGCGTTTGTTCATCTATAAGAGAAACATTGTCTACAATAGTTTGATAGAAAAATTCTTTTTTTGGTATATCAAATGTGTCTGCGTGTATGCCTAAAATTTGACGCATCAATACATCATAATTGGAGAGGTATTCCAGGCGATCCCAATTCGTATTTAATGTATGTCGCACTACTGCTAACACAAGAATATGCCATAAATCCATACCGGTACGTCCTGTTTTCTTTTTGCCCGCACATACTTTTTTTTCCAACAGAGAAAAAATTTTTTTATTTAACTCAGGTGTAACAAAAATATATTGCAGAGATTTGAGTACAGGGGGCATCTCATCACGACTGCGCCGTGGGAATTTTACTTCTGAAATAGGAGTGATTCCCATTGTAGTTTGATGTTCAAATTGTTGTCTCATAGTTATTGAATTTGCCTGCGAATATACTAGATCTTTCAATCGGAATTTTGTGAAATCAATGTTTTTACCAACGGATTCGTATCAATAATTATCTTATTTTTACTATGACTTTATGCGTTTTCGGACAGACACTACTTAATACTGAAATTACAGTTGGATGGCTGTATAACATTAACGGAAAATATATCGCCTGGTTTTGCTATCGGAATAATACATTGTGCAGTGCTGTTCGGCATACCTGTATATGGATTTCCATTCAGGGACCATTGATAAGTGTAATTTATCTGAGGGTCTTTGGGTCCGCATAAGGAAGAAGATTGTCCGGAACAAACATTTACGGCATTGCCCGAAAGTCCTCCACAGGCAAAATCCCAGTAAGAATGTGCGGCATGCC
>JBDRIG010000024.1:0-16985 GCA_043816185.1 Elusimicrobiota bacterium
GTGCGGTGAATGTTGCTATTGCGACGCCAATTGAATTGGTTGTTGCTTCTTCACTTTCGGCACCAAAGGAAAAATTTACTGTTTTATTACTTATCGCAGTATTGTCCAATTTATTTGTTAGCGTTGCAGTTGCAGTAAAGACGGTGGCAAAAACTTCGCTTTCACTAGCATAAGTTGTAACACTATCTGCTTGAATTGTCGTTGGACGCAGTAGAATGGAAACCGTCTCGGAACTAGTTGAGAGATTATATGAATCATCACTCGCAAACGACGCATCTAATTTGTAATCTCCTTTTGAACTTGGTGCAGTAAATGTCACTGTTGCGATGCCAATTGAATTGGTTGTTGCCGTCTTGGATTCACCATCTTTTAACGCAAACGAAATTTCTTTACATGCGATTGGCGTGCCTGTTGGTTTTGTTGTTAAAGTCGCGGTTGCAATAAAAACCACTCCAATGTAAGTTGAAACAGGATTAACTTTAATAGCGGTATCACCAGATATTACATTGATAGGATTTGAAACATCGCTGGAACCCATGTATGTATCGTCGCCATCAAATATAGCAATATAATTGGTAACTCCCACAGTTAGTGGTGCGGTGAGTATTACCGTTGCTACACCTGAATCATCGGTTACACCACTATATAAACTAGAAGGTGTGGCTTCGAAAGTAAAGCGTATTGTTCTTCCGACGATTTTACTGCCACCAGAATCAATCAGTGTTGCCTTGGCAGTAAAATCCATTCCAACAGGAACTTCGGTATTTTCTTCCCCACTAATTACAGTAGAACATTTTGTTACAGTAACAACATTATTAGTATCACTCTTTGGAGTGTATGTACTATCGCCAATAAACCATGCTTCGTAATTATAATCTCCAGCAATACCGGATGCTGTAAAGCTTGATATTGCAATACCTAAACTATTGGTTACAGCAAATTTTTCTTTACCATCAAATATAAACTTTATCATTTTCCCTGCGACAGGCGTAGAAATTTCAAGCGTAGGGGTTATATCTTCTAATATCGCTTTAACGGTAAATGTGGAAAATACAGCAGCCGCTGGCACACCATCAGCATTTAAACTTGTCAAGCGACGGCTGACGGTAATTGTTTTTGTATCAGAACTTGCTTCGTAAAAAGCATCACCCGTAGATATTGCTACAATGCTGTAATACCCCGAAGTCGAAGGTGAAAGAAATGTTGATGTTGAATATCCTGTCTCTTCCGTCATAGTGGTTGAACTAATCTGAGGAATTGTTTTGAGTAAAAATGTTACTGGTTTATTTTCAATCCCGTTTAAACGAGTTTTATCGGTTAAAATTCCAACAGCATCAAATTCATCCTTTATATAAACATTAACATTGTTTGTTACCAACTTAACTTCGCGAGGTAAAACGGATACAGCGTTTACCGTATCACTACTTATACTGTTTAAAAGATCACCGTCAAAAAATGCTTGGTAATTATATGTTCCAGTAGACCATAGAGCGTGAAAGACTACCTCTGCCACACCATGACCATCAGTAGTATCTTCAATTATAGTTTCAACGGTTGTATTTTCAGATACAAATCGCACTTTCTTACCCACAATAAATACGCCGTCTGAATATTTTAAAGTGGCTTTTGCAGTAAAATCGTCGTCTGCACGAACTGTAACACCCTCAGCAGATAATGTGGTAACATTTTTTTCTACGGTTACTGCATCATCACTGCTGCTGGTACTTGGTAAGTACTGAGAGTCCCCGCTAAACGATATTGTGGATGAATATACACCAATATCTGTTGGTGCAGTGAGAAATACACTTGCTTCACCTGCCCCATCTGTCTCAGTACTTTCTTTTTCTTCATTTTGAAATACAAATTTCAATTTTTTTCCAGAAATACCAGTACCACTCGTATTCACAAGTTTAGCTTTTAAGACAAAATCTTTCCCTGCACCCACTGTAACACTATATGGTATTACAACAGTACCTTTTTTACCGATAGTAACCGCTGCTGACGAGAAACTTGCAGAGTATGTTCTATTGTAATTTAAATCTGCTCTAAACCACTTTGTCCCGACAACACTACCGCTGACAAAGCTTGTTGTTGCAATGCCACCGCTGTCGGTTATAGCGATCTTAACTTCGCCATCAAAAGTAAACACTACTTTTTGATTCGCAATCGCTACATTTCCGCCGACTGCATCTACTATTTTTGCTTCTGCCAAAAAATCACTCAAAACAGTAGCCGGAGTGGGATATGTGATAGTAGTGGTCAAGCGTGCGGTTACATAAACACCATTGTTAAGAGCCAATTCTTGCTTAGTATACATAGCATCACCATTGAAAGTGGCCTTGCAGGGATACCAACCATCGTATTTTCTTAATGAGAACGAAGCCGACGCCCACCCACCAAAATCCGTCGTTCTTTGACATTGCTCTTGTTGGGCCGGCAAAATTTCTTCTCCAAGGTCATTATACACAAATGCCCCAAATTCTGTTGAAGACATTTTTATTATTTCACTTTTTAACCATGTATTCGTTGAAAACGACACAATAGGCGCAGAATATTGATAAGAATCATCGCATTCATATTGCACTTGTAGGATTCTACTGCTATCAAATCTCCATGGGTTAGTATCATCCAACAACCCAAATCTATTTCTATTAACATTACTACTCTGAACGAAAAAATTATGGTGCCAACTACTTACATCTGAGGTTTTGAATCTTGTTTTTATGGCAACAGTATCTGAGGGAGAAAAATCCCTTTTCATTCTCAATATTTTCCAATTAGAATTATCGGAGTATTCTCTTAATACACCATTTGAAACTTCGTAAGTCATCGCAGGATAACCGCCATATGGCCCGCCATATGTAAACTTACTTGTATCAGCGGTGTTGAAATCGTCAAAAAATGTAAATGTGTTTCCACCATTACTTTCAGACAAACTACTATCTCCATAATGAATATAAATTGTTTTATCGCCGACAGGCACTGTTGGAACTTTTACCCAAATTATTGTTGAAGTAGTATTTATGGCTTCGGGTTCTATCCAGTAATTTAATTCCATAGAATCATTGCTGTCTCTGAACCTTATATCTCCACAATCTGCCCTCATCTTTCCAGCATCACATAATTCTTTTGTATTTAACTTAACAAGAATTTGATAATCGTGCAATTCCGAAGAACTTGTGTTTGAAATTGTTATGGGTCTTCTATAAGTTCCTTCTTCACTGCCAATTACTATTTTTGGCTCCGGATTATTATATTTACGGACAAAAATCCAATCGTAATAAACATTTACATTTTCTTTTTGCCAGTTCACCCATGTCCAGGTTTCATCTGACCATTTATCGGAAGACCAAACTGGTTTTGGAAATTCAAAATTCATGATTCTGCCACTGCCTACTGGTCGATCTAAGAGTCCGTCTTTCAACTGTAACCACGGAGTAGGATTTTGAAGTGTCCAGTGCCAACCAAAATACGACCCAACTCCAGGGACTATTACCAAAGGACGTTGTTTTACAGTGATATCAGCATTTCCTGTGTTTGGTTCATATGTACCATCACCATCAAAATAACCATAATATTTATATGTTCCTGATGAAACTGGTGCTGTAAATGTTGATATTGCGATACCCTCATTATTAGTCGTAGTGCTCTGTTTTATATTATTAAATCCATCATTAAATTCAAACCGTATTGCCGCGTTTGATATTACATCGCCAGTATTCCCATCTACCAACTTCGCTTTTGCTTGAAATATAGAGTATGTGTCGTCGGTAAAAATTGGATTTTTTACAAATACATCTGATGCTGTCAAAGAAAAAATTGTAGGACGACGCTTTACTACAATATCAGCATTACCCACTGAAGCACCGTACAATTTATCATCGCCAGTATCGCCGAAGAACGATACGGAAAATATAGATGTTCCTGTATTAAACGGCGCAGTGAAAGTTGTTGATGCAAGTCCAACTTCGTTTGTTGTAGCAGTTTTAGTTTTGATTATGTCGGGCGTGTTGTTAAATGTAAACGATAAATTTTTAAACGGTATCGGGACATTATTATCTCCAGGGTCTTTCAAATATGCTTCAACTGTAAATGTGTTTCCTACAACTGTTTCTGTAGGTATTGGCTGAACTGTCGTAGGTCGTACTACTACAACAACATTAGCATTATCTTCGTTTGAATTATAGTGTGTGTCGCCCGAAAATTTTGCTTGATATATTTTAACTCCAGTTAAAGACGGTGCTATATAGGTTGTTATTGCCTGACCAAGATCATTTGTATAAACTATTTTATGAATATTATCGAAGATAAATTCCACCCGTTTGTTAGATAACAATTTTCTTGTATCATAGTCCTTTACAACAGCGGTTGCTGTAAAAGTACTGTTTGCAACGACCGATGATACTTCAGATGCATCTAAAAGCGATTCTCTTCTATTCACTGTTATAAGAGATGTACTTTCGCTACCAGTATATAAAGCACCACCTGTAAATACTGAGGTAAAAGTATACTGACCCGTAGTGGATGGTGCCAAGAATGTTGCAGTTGCTATACCAACACTGTTAGTATGGGCAATTTCTGAATTTTCCTGAAATGTAAATATAACATTACTGCCTACCAAATTTTCACGTGGCAGAACATCGTCCCTTAACCAAGCGGTAACGGTGAAAGTATCTATCGTAACAATTGTGTTATCGTTCGCAACAGTGTTTACATCATATGACACTAACAACGATGCCCTTTTGCCAACAATGACATCCGCTGAGGATTCAACGGACCCATATAAATCATCTCCAGAAAATTTTGCAGAATAAGCACCTGCCTCAGTATCTGCTGCTATAAAATATGTAGTTGTGGCTGTACCTAAACTGTTGGTTAGGACTGTTTTTGGTGAATTTAAAAAATTAAATGTTACTAATTTATTTGACAGAGACACACCAGGGGTAGTATTATGGTCAATTAAAATAGCGGTAACGGTGAAAGTACTGTTTGCTGTAGTTGGTATATCGGATACCTGCAAAATCACAGGACGACTAATTACGGTAATATTCCCCGTGCTAGTGCTACGGGCATAAACTTTATCTCCTTCGAATGTTGCCGTGTAATCGTGGACACCAATACCTGAATAAGAAAAATATGTTGCTGTGGATATACCAAAATTATAGGTTTTATTTGTTTTTTGTAAACCTAAGAATGCAAAAGATATAGTTTTATTTTTTATGCCACCAATTGAATCTGCGAGGTCAGCCCTAACTGTAAATGAAGAGTTTGCAATTACTTCCATATCGTATTTTGCTATGTTTGTAAGTCGTTGTTCTACAACTACCGTAGAATCGTTGCTATTTGGATTATACAATGGAGAACCATCAAATGTCGCTGTCCAAGAATATATCCCTGAGGAATCTACTACATCAAAAGGACCGCCAGTAGCCTCACCTGAAGAGTTGGTAGAAGCG
Source organism: Elusimicrobiota bacterium (assembly GCA_043816185.1). GTDB lineage: Bacteria > Elusimicrobiota > UBA8919 > UBA8919 > UBA8919 > JAZDKR01. The sequence goes on from JBDRIG010000024.1 coordinate 5,457, forward strand.
GTTTTTACAACATTACGAAATGTGAATTTTATTGCAGTATTTTTTATTAATTCATTTGTGTCAGCATCTTTTAATTTTGCTTTAAGAAACACAGACTCTAGGGCGGGAACAATTTTTGGCTCGGCGGTTAAAATTACATCTCTGCAAATTACTTGAATTTGAGTTTGTGCTGTGGCGGATTCATATGTATCGTCTCCAGAAAAATCGGTTTTATAGAAACAGGTTTCCGGGCTATTTGGAGCAACAAAGGTTGATATTGCTATACCACTCTCGTCTGTTACGTATGTTGCAGCTTTACCATTAAACGTAAAAATTAAATTTTTACCTTTTATACCTGTACCTGTATTGCCATCAAATAGTTGTGAAACAACGGTAAATGTGCTTTTTGCAGGAACATCATTAGAAAAACCACTAATGGTTGTTGGACGACAAGATACAAAAATAGTGGAATTGCCTGTCGCAGCCGAATATGTAGCATCGCCGAGAAATGTTGCGGAATAAGAATATGTTCCAGCAACATGTGTCCCAAGATAAACTTTGTATGCCTTACCGTCATTCTCAGTTGTGGTAGATTTAATTATTTCATTAGAATTAAAAGTTATGCTTTTGTCTTTTATTGATTGAGTTGTATTCGAATCTTTTAATTCTGCTACTAGTGTCCAATCGTCAAGTGTATAAGCATATCGTGGAAAAACGGATAGGTTAACAATTCTTGGATTAACAGTAACCGTCCCTGTGCTGCTGGAACTTTTATATGTATTGCTTTGGTTAAAAACTGCTGTAAATATGTGGGTTCCACTTGATACTGGTGACTCAAACTCTGCGGTAGCAACACCAGATTGATTAGTAAGAGTTGTAGAACTTATCCCAAGAAAGTTAAAGGTAACGGATTGATTTTTTATCGATGTAGATGTATGTGTAATATCTTTTAACTCTATTGTAGCGGTGAAGGTTGTTCTGGTTATTGTTGTAACGTTTTGTGGAGATATATTTGTTTCTCGTCTAATGATATTAATTGTGGACGAGCCAGAACTTGCAGAGTAGGTTTTATCACCGGTAAATGAATAGTAATAAGTACTGTTTCTTGCGATATTTCCTACATAAAAATCCGCCGTTGCTATACCGCCTAAACCAGTAGTAGCACTGATAATTTTGTTCTCAAATGTAAAAGAAATAGTTTTATCCTGTATACCAGTACTTAAACTACCGTCAATCAGTGTTGCGGTAGCAGTAAATGTGCTAAGTGTGGGTGTTTCATCGTTTGCAGAGATTAAATTAACTGGTCGGACATAGACATCAACCTCTGCTGTTTCTGCATTTGCAAAATATACAGAATTGCCAGCAAATGATGCTTGAAATGGATATATTCCTGAGGATATGGGTGCGGTAAATGTGGACTTCGCAATACCAGAAGAATCAGTTACAGCAGTTTTTGTAGAACCTTGAAATGTGAATGTCACTGTGCAGCCAACAAGTAACGTTGGTGGATTGTATAAAGTATCCGACAATTTTGCTTCCACATAAAATGTAGATTTTGCGATCGCAGTTGTGTTGAAACCGGTAATCGAAGCAAATCTCATTCCAGCACCAACACTACCTATAGCAGGAATATTGATGTTGTGGGCATAAGTTTGGTCGCCATCAAATGTTGCTGTGTAAGTTGATACACCAACATAATCTCCAGTGGTGTAAGTTACTGTGGCAATACCAACATCATTAGTAACGGAAGTTTTTATGGATTGCAAATAATTAAAAGTTATAGTTCTACCAACTATGTTTGCAAGTTTTGAGTAATCCTTTAAAGTAACTTCCGCAATAAAGTCTGAGTTAATAGATGTGGTAATATTTTTGGTATTAATTACAGTAGGTCGTGGATTTAAAATTATCGTTCCCGTAGTAGAGGTTGAGCTGTGGATCTCATCTCCAAGAAACTCCACGCTATAAGCATGGGTATCGGAAGTTATAGCGACATTGTATGTTGCTGTCGCTACGCCAAATTCATTGGTCGTTGCACAGCATGGAGAAACTCCTTCAAAAACAAATTTTATTGTTTTTCCTGGCAAAACTCCATCCGTTTGCATATATTTAAGTGTAGCAGAAGCAGTGGATTTCTCTTTTTCAATTTCAGTATCACCACTCGTTTGAGTAATAATCCCACATGCGGTAATTGCGGTTTTTTTATCTAAAGTTATGGTGTCGGAGTATGTTTTGGAATTGCCAGCGTTGTCTTTAATTTCATATTCAACGGTTTTTGTTCCTTCACCTTCTGTTAAAATCCAAGATTTTGTGATTAGAGGTGCTTCCCACGATACCCAGCCTTCTCCAGTATTCTTATATCTCACTTCTTTTACTTCGGAGAAACCGTCGCTATATGTCAGATTAAGCACGACATTTGTTGTTGGTGTATAAAGTGTACCACTGTTGATAGCAATGCTTCCAGTAGGCGATGTAACATCTATTCTGTAAGGACCACTGTATATATAATTACTGTTCGCAGCAACATCTTCAACTTCTGTATGCAAATACCAAATTCCTTCAAGGAATATACTTCTATAAATTGAATATTCATCTACTGTTGGAATAGTTTCATAGTTAGACCACCCAGTTGAAGGTTTTTCGGTTGAATTTGTCCACTTATGTCTGGCTTGTTTTAGTTGTGAATCACCTATATCTCTAAATGTTACTGCTACCAGAACTTCACTATTTCTCCAAGTAACTTCTGGAGGGCTAAATCCTACTATGACTGGCAAGGTATGATCGTATTTGAATGGTCCATAAGTTTTTGATTGGTTGGCAACATTATCACAATTGAACGATTTAAGATGTAAATAATACTGCTGTGAAACCGTGGGTGAAAATGACAAGTTCCCAGAGTTCCATTGTGATTCTGTTTCGCCAAATGAATGTGTAGGCGAAGTTGTCCATCCATATTTGTAATATGCTACGCCTCCTGAACCAAATCCCGCTGTATTAGTAAATATAAAACTACTTCCAGATGGATACCATACATTCGTCGATTTATCACAAGAAACATTTGGCGGAACAGAAAGTGTATGCATGGAAACCTGCTCAGAATTACTACTTCCAGCGATATTGTATGCTTGAGCATATCTTGAATATTGCGTATTGGCAATCAATCCTGTTTCCAGCCAATAAGTGGTATCAGAAACAAGCGATGCTTTTTCTACATTATTCTGAGTATAAACACGGAAACCATCGTCTTGATATTGTCCCGCAGAATTATCAAACCATGACCAGTTTAACGCTGAAGTTGACAACACGGTTCCAATAATACCTGTTGGTGCTGGTGACGGTGAAGTGTATATTACTGTTATACTACTTAAAAATGATGTATATCTAACATCTGTATTGGAAAGATTTAGTCGGTATTGGATAAATTTACCTACTTTATTAGGGTTAGTATTTTTTGTAACTGATGTCCATGAAGCGTTGTTTATGTTAGAATTATCGGCTCTAACTTCTGCTGATAAAGAAGTGTACGCGGGGGCAGTACTTTCCCAATTAATAAAATGCATTTTTGTATTTAATGCTTGCGTGTCTTTAGCTTGTGATACAAAATTTCCAGAACTATAATATCTACCTTGCTGTGAATTTATTGCTTGGATTGTTGGTTCTGGTAAGGTTAGCGGTGAAACAAATACGTTGTCGACGATATACTCTCCCAATACATCTGTGCTACTTTCTGCCTCTATGTAAATATATGGATTGCTAAAATTTAATCCATGCACACCGTCGTATATTGTTACCCCATCAAAAAAAACTTTAAGATTTGTTAAAGAGAGTAAAAATTCAACATTATGTAGTCCTGATGTAGTTGCAGACAGTTCCGATAATGTAGTAAGCATGTAAGAATTTTTTTTCTGTAATTTATACTGTGGTGTAGCGGTATGACAAATACTAAGCTTTAACCAATCAGATTCGACATCAGAATAAGACGCTATCGCGGGACAAAGGGTTATATGTGTATTAGCACCATCACACAAAGATTGTGCTTGAATAGTAAAGTAATACCGTCTTGTTGAAGAAAACGAACAGGGATTGATGCTACGCAATCCGAGAAATTTTTTCCTTGAATTAGTTCCCAAAACCATTCTCAATTGATTGCTTTTTATTTCTGTAGTTGAACCTGTAAGAAGTTCACCTGACTTAATATTATACCATTTCGCAGAATTAGTCGGTGAACCATTCGCACCAGTAAAATCATCACCAAAAATAAAAATGTTATTATTGCTTATAACGGAGGCATTTTGGTTACCATAATAGAGATATATCGCAGTATTACTATTTGCAGTAATTGCTGGAACTTTCACCCAAATTCGCGTAGAACTTGTGTTTATTCCGGATTCTATCCAATAATTAAGCAGAGTTAAACCATCTGAAGACGTAAATCTTACATCGCTACAATCGGATTTCATTTTACTGGCTGAAATAAGACCTACTGTATTTATGGTTAGCAGCATTGAATAATTGTACGTTGTGGAGGGATTAGTTGAGTTTATGGTGACGGAACTTCTATATACCCATAAAGCATCAAACCAAGTTGGTGCGTCGGGTGGATTTGAGCCATTTATTCTGTCATAAAAATCAAGTCGAATATTTTCTTCTTCTGCAAAATCATAGGTATATGTTTGGCTATGCGTTCCATTATTAAAACTCTCGGAACTACTCTCGACCCATAGTGAAGATGCAAAAGTATGACTATAATGAATAAGAATAAATAATATGCTGCATATTGTAAGTTTATGTTTCATTGTATTTGAACTACACCTCTTAAAATTTGACTATTTTATTCAACTGGACTATTTTATTCAACTGAACTATTTTATTCAGTGCGAAATTTTTAAGGCAGAATGAGCTAAAAATCTCTCTAATTTTTCCTTTACAACAAACACTGGATTTCCTTTCTTTATTGAAATTACACCAATCATTAATATTCTTTTTACTACTATCTCTTCCTCGCTATAGGTTTCAATCTTTCCTGCTAAAGGTGAAAAAATAAAGTTTGCACCAAAAATACCATAAAAAGTTGTAACAATGGCTACCGCCATAGATTTACCCATAGCAACTGGATCACCAAACTGTTGTAAAACACCTAACACTCCAACCAAAGTCCCTAATAAACCATATATAGGAGCGTAATTGCTCATACTTATAAACAACCTTTGAATTTGTTGATGTCTTTCGATAATAAAATTTATTTCTCTTTCTAAGTTTTCCTCTATGTCCTTTTCACTCCAATCTTCTATTAGCATTTGTACACCAGTTTTTAAGAAATTATCATCTTCATCGTTCAATTGTTCAGGTAATACGTCAATACCACGTGCATAAGCAATTTCAGCGAGATGGAAAATTCTGTCAATAAATTGTTGTAAAGAATTTTTCTTCACATGAATTAAAGTTGTTAAAATTACCTTAGGCGTTCTCCTTATGACACTGAATGGATAGGTTATCATTGTAGAGCCTATTGTGCCACCTAACACAAGTACTAATGAAGGAAGATTAAAAAGTAAATTTGTTATATTGCCTACGACCGATACATAATATACTGATGCACACCCCAATAATAAACCAAAAACTGCCATCAAATCCATTTTACACCTCCAACAAAAAAGCGAGAACGATACACCTACGTATTATGCCCGTACACCTTACCCTATACACCTAAATTGTTAAAAATTTGTGAAAAATTTGTGAAAAATTTGTGAAAAGCTGTCACACTAATTTCTTAATTCTGTTTTTTTTCGTTCCCTGTTCCAAATCGCCAGTACTTTTCAAGAAAAAATTTGTTGGCTCTTTCGCCGAATTCGTCTTTTCCGAGTTCTTGTGTGGTTCTTAATATTATTCCATTTTTCATTCTATAAGATAATTCTAATTCATGTTTTAACGAAAGTTTATTTTCAAATTCATCAAACTTTATTCCATAACCAGCAGAAAATCCTTGAGTAAAAGATTTGCCAAATTGAAGTTTTGTACCTTTATATAAGTCAACAACAGACTGCTTGACTTGTGAAGGCAACGATGTTGAGGATGCCCACCGTTTTATCACAAATTTATCAATAAATCCAGTTCTTTTAAGAAGCGATTTTACGAAAGGGGTTGTCAATAACGTATCAACTGCCTTCGATATTTCTTGTGCAGAAAACAGTTGTTTCTGTTTTGTGTCGGCAAGACCCATTGCTGCTTGTATTAAAAGCTGTTCTTCTGTCTGTGGAGTTGTTTTTGATAAGAATCTCGGTTTTACATTATCGAGAGGCCCTCTATCAATCATTAAAATTATTGTTTCAGGGATATATTCTGTTATCATTTGCCGTGTCGCCAAATCCTCCCTTCTTCTTTCAATTTCTGTCTCACATTCTGCCATACCGGACAAATAAAGATCACTTTTATCTGCATCAAAAATGGCTTCTTTAACTGTAAAGTTTCGTCCGAGATAATCTAATTCTCCACGAAGTGCTTCAACCTTACCCGTAACAAGAGGCGATGAGCCTTTGCCGTGAAGTAGAATCTCGCCTTTTGCCTCAACCGATGCAAAATCTTTTTCGTACCAACAGTTTTCCCCTCCAATAATTCTCAGATTCCAAGTTGCATTTTTAAGTATTCCGTAATCGACATCTCCATCCCCATCTTCTTCGCCAGGATATGTAAATCTAGCGTCTGAAAGTTTCATATATCCATCTATGCTCCAACTGTCCTGCGTCCCAAAAAATTTTATATCCACAGCAACTTTTGCCTTTGACGGATTTGGTAAAACTGTTATATCTGACACGATAGGTATTATTTTTCCCACGCCAGATGATTTTATTTGTAGTTCATTTATTGTAATTGGGATAGATTTCCCTAAAGTTAAAAGATGAAAATTAAAGTTAGTAAGATTGAAGTCGTCGGCAAACATCGCCTCGCCAGTTAATGTTAGTGGCTCTTTGCCAACAAGTGCACATAAATTTTTTATCAATATTTTTTCACCTAAAAAGTCTACTTCACATTTTACATCTGTTAATTTTTTAAATATACTACAAAGTTGAATTTCACTCGCTTTTACTACGAGAGTGCCTTTTACATCTGGCTTATTGATGGTTCCTTTTACGTTGATATTTGTTGAAAAATTTCCTTTTGCTTTTTTTATCGATTTTGTTAAGGATGGAAGTATTGCTAAATCACCGTTGATGACTTTTAATGAAATATTGATCGGGTAGTTTAAAAGTTTTTTTCGCGAATCGGGATTTAAAGGGAGTGGCGTGATTCCCTCTCCTTCAAGCAAATAAAGTTTTTCTTTTGAAATTTTTATACCTTTTAGTTCTAAAATATTTTCTTTTAAGTGAAAAAAAACCGATGCGAGATCAAAATCAAGATTTTCTATTTTACCATTATTGGAATTTAATGTGCAGGTAATAACTGGTTCTTTTAAGTTACCTGTTGCTTTTAAGCTAAAATTGGTATTTCCTTGTGCCGTAATTTTTACACCAAGCAAGTTTAATAGATCACCTAATATAATATTTTCGCCTTCGCTAACTATATCTAAATTATCGTTCTTCAGCATTCCATTTAGATAAAATAATCTTTTACTTTTTTCAGTTATTGAAAAATTTGATATGAAAAAATCCGGTAGTTTTGAAAAATCTACCGTTCCAGTTATTTGTGTCGTCTTATTCGTTTCAGGAATAAATTGTATAATACCATTTTTATATTCGATATGATATTTCAAATCTCTTAGTTGTTTTTGGTTTACCCATAATCCAGTGGTTGAAATATCGGCTTTAACAAGACATTCATCTACCATTCCATCGGCTGTGATATTTCCAAAAAGCGTAATCTGTGGAAATTTAAGATTCCGTATTTCCGATATTATTTTAAAAACAATTTTTTTCTTAAAATCAATATACGTATCCTGAAGAATTCTTATATTTGTACTCGACCATTTTATATCTCCTTTTGAAAAAATTATTTTTTTATCTTTAATGAAGCATTTACCTTCAATAGAATCAACAATTTTGTTTTCAAGTGCTATTTTTTCACCAGAAAATTCAACCATAATCTGTGGATTTTTTATCTCACCAAATATATTCAATTCAACTTTTTGAAAAATTCCTGGTACTGCGTGTGATACCGTGTGCGTGATTGAACTACCTTGTATCGAGATGCGAGGTATCAAGGCACCTACTTGTTCGGTAATTAGAGAATATTCTGAGGTGCTTTTAGTTTTATTTATCTGAGTAGATTCGTCCTCAGCGGAGACAAAACTGACAGGAGGACACTCTTTTTCTTTATCATCCCCCCCGCAATTCTGATATATCGGAATTGTAGTAAGATGTTTAGTTTTTGCGAAACAGCGAGAGAATAAATCATAAATGGTTTGGGTTTTTAAATTACATAGTAAAACGTTTAATCCAGAAAATTCCTTCTTACGCAAATCAACAACTCCAGAAATTTCGACTTCTGCTCCATCAACGGTTAATTTAGTTTTTTCAACTTTTAATAAACTATTGTTTATCAAAATTTTCCCATATCCATTCGCCATTTTTTCATAGATTTCTCCATCAAAACGATATGTAACAAAAACCTGTGGATTATTTATATCACCTAGAATAATAATTTTTCCAACAAAAGGACCTCGCAAATTTTCATTAAAATTTCGAGATTCAATTTTAAAATCTATATCGGATGACAAATATTTTGATGAAATAAGATAGGAAGCAGTACCTGAAACCATATCGCCCCATAGAATTTTCTTAATAATTATTTTTTCACCGTCGTAAATCCCATATGCAGAAAGTTTTTCTGTAATTTTATCGATCGTCAGATTGGTAGATGCTATTTTAAACTTCACGAAATTATCTATAGTTTTTCTACCATAAATTTTTATATCGCCCGCAATTGTTTTTTTTGTTATAGACGAATCTACTTGATTTACCTGTGGTTTCATTGGCAACAAACCTACCTTATCTACAGTAAACCTATCTGGTTGGTTAGATATAATAAATTCATCAAGATTTAGATTAAAATCAAATCCGTCCTTATCAACTTCACCAGAAAGTCGCAAAGCTGTTTTTGACGCCTCTTGCTGTATTGCAATTTCAGTAATTATAATCTTTGATATATCTGTCTTAAAAGAAAATATGATTGAACTATAGGCAATGTTTTTAAAAAGTTTGCCATCAGTTATTGATAATGTTCCACAAGGTTTTGGGTTTTTAATTTCGCCATCCCATTTTATATTACCCGTTATATAACCAGATATTATATCCTGTTCGACTCCAACAAAAGGTAAAATCAAATTGCTATTACATCTAGAAAAATTAAGATTTCCAGATGTCTCTTTTTCTTTTATTTTTACTTCTCCTTTTAATCCATTCATTTTCAGATTCTTTACATAAATACCGCAAGTATCATAAAAAAAATTACCTGATACGGAGACTGTGCTTGCATTTATTATTATATTGCCTGCCTGTCCGTCGGACAGATTGGATGAAAAAGATATTGCAATTTCAGGATTTTTAGAAAATCCATTTTTAAGATAGCCGTCTATGTGTTTAATAAAACCGGAAACATTCTTTTCTAACTTTATTAAATGTTTGCCGCCTAACGAAGTAAGCATAGATATGTCGACGTTACTCGCTTTAAGATTAATTTTAGTATATTTTCCAGAAAATAAAATTTTTGTTACATCGTATTTTATAACTCCACTTGTAATTTCTGATTTATTGCCTTCTATATTTAGAGCAAAATCAGGGCCTACTGTTTTAACTGAACCTGCATCATTTTCCCATAAAATTTTCCCTGAAATATTTTTTGGTAATTTTCCCTTAAGAGTGAAATTATTTGTTTTTACATCTCCAGCAATTTTTGGGTTATCGAAACTCCCAGTTATTTTGGCATCAAGTGATATGGTTGACGAAACACAATCCGATTTTATTAAAATATCCTTGGTAACAAGAGATAGGTCGAGACTCGCTTGACAATCACTTACCTGCTGTCCGTTGGACTGGTCAAGCAGGTTGTTTTTCCATATTTTGCCAGTTAAATTTGCAGTACCTGAAAAAGCAGTTATTGTTGAATTAACAACACATTCATCGTTAAAAATCACCAAATTAGTTTCCATATTTTCTAATGGGATATTGTTTATTAGTTTGAAATTATTCTGATGTAAATTCACAATTAATTTTTTGTCTGGTAGTTCAAAAGAAGCATTGAACGAAAGAGGTTCTTTTGGCAAATACTGAATGATGGTATTTTGATTTGAATTTGGAAACAATTTTTCGGCAACTATTTTTAAATTGGATACATCGCCAGATATTTGTGAATTAATCTTAAAAAGATTTTCACAAATTATATTAGAATTAATGTTCAAATTAACTTCTTCCGATTTTATGTCGCTTGAAAGATTGAAGTTGTCTACATAACCTTTAACATTAAAGGAACCTTTTATTTTTTCCAGATTGTTAAAAGTTGCGTTCTCTATACTGCCCTTCAATTTTACTGATGTATCCTTGTTAATCATTCCGGCTATTTTTATGTGTGATGAAAAATTATTCTTTTCTTTTACAGACATAACTGCTTCGAGTTTAACTGCATAATTATCGTTTTTACTAACCGCTTTAAAATCGATATTATTAATACTGAAAGTGCTGTTGTAAATAACTGTCCCATTAATTGCGAAAACTTTTGCAGGAAGTGCAATCGTTGCATATTTGCCAGATTTTTTTTTAAACAGATATTTTAACTCGTGAATATTTACTTGTGGGTTAATGAGGGTTATGTTTTCAATTGAACTAAATCCTTTACTTATTTTTCTAATATCGATTGAAATAATCGCTTTTTCACACTTAAGACCTTCAAACTGTACATTCTTCAACATTATTTTATTAAAAGATAATAAAAATAATTTTTCTACTTTTACGGGTTTTGATATAGCAATGGTAAGTTGTGATTGCACGAAATGTTTCAGGGAGATTGTAAAGATGTTAAGCCATGCAAGAGAGTACGCACTAACGACTAATATTGTTAATATAAATAAAATTAAAATTATTTTTTTCATTTATTTACAATTCGTTCATAAAAAATGTAGACACGAATTCTATTTGTGTTTTTCCGCACGGTCGCAAACTACTAAATCACTACTTCTTCCCTTATCGGGAGTGAGGGAAAAGTTTCTGCAGAGCCTTCCCGATTTATCGGGACACCTTTTTTTTTAATCGCAGGAACGAGGGGGTTGTTGAGCAGGGCTTCTCGCAGGTCGGCATACGCATTCAGCCGACCGAGAGAGAGCGCTGCCTCGAGCAGATAGCGTCCCCTGCGAAGCAATTCCCGAGTGACATTCGTTCCAGGAGCAAATTGCAGAGCGAGTATAAATTGTCTCTCACCTTATAATCGCAGAGTGAGGGGGTTGCTGAGAGGAACCTCACGGAGCACCGCATACACTATTATTTTTCACCTTATGACTTTTAGCGGTGCGAGTGAGAGCCCGCCCTCAAAGGCGAGGCGTTTCCGCGAAGCAATTCCCGAACGCCCTTT
>JBDRIG010000025.1:0-7750 GCA_043816185.1 Elusimicrobiota bacterium
TTTTTAAGGTGTTTATCTTAACAGCAAATGTGTGTTTTTGTTTTGTGTTTCGCTGTTAAGCGTGTTTAACAAAAAGGCCTCTCAGACGAAAATCTGGGAGGTCTTTTTATTTGACAAAATTTACATTTTTATGTAGAATAATAGCAGTGTTTTTATTGTGAGGTAGGTTTATGCCAAGAGAAAAAATAGTTGCAGGACTAGATATCGGTTCATCTAAAGTTGCTTGCGTAATAGCAAAAAAAGTTGAGTTTGATATTCCAGAAATTATTGGAACTGGCTTTGCTTGTTGTCGTGGAGTGAATAGAGGCTCTGTTGCAAACATAAGAGAGACCGTAAAAGCAGTTGATGAGGCAGTTGATGCGGCGGAAGCTATGGCAGACGAAACTATTGAAGAGTTTGTCGTTGGTATTAAAGGACAGCATATAAATTCTATAAACCATTCTACTGCAATAAATATAGTCAGAACCGATAAAGAAATCCTTCAAGATGACATTGCACAGGTTATGGCTTCCGCAAAAGCAATTATGCTTCCAACGGATAGAGAAATAATTCATACCATTCCACAAGAGTTTACTGTTGATGGACAAAATGGTGTTGAAAATCCAATAGGATTGCAGGGGTTTCATCTTTCCGTAGATGTTCATATAATAACTGGCATAAAGTCGTACATAAATAATTTGCAAAAATGTGTCAATGATGCGGGTTTTGTTTGTAGAGAGTTTGTATCAAGTGTATTGGCAGCAGGTGAAGTTACTGTCTCACCAGAAGAAAAAAAAATTGGTTGTGTACTTATTGATATGGGTGCCCAAACAACAGATATAGCGATTTATTTTGATAAATCAAGCAGGTATATAAAAGAAATTGCACTTGGTGGTGACGATATAACAAACGATATATCACATGGCTTAAGAACTTCTACCGCTGTTGCAAAAGACATAAAAGAAAAATATGGTTCGGCAATCACGTCTCTCATAGATGCTAAAGAAGAAATAGCATATATGTCTGTTGATGGCAGAACGCAAAAAACTGTAACACGAAAAATTTTGTGTGATATAATAAAACCACGGATTGAAGAAATTCTTACATTTGTTGACGATGAGATTGCAAGATCGCCTTATAAAGATTTAATATCATCTGGGATTGTTATTACAGGTGGAGCGTGCCAACTTCTTGGCGTAAAAGAGGCTTGCGAAGAAATTTTGCAACTACCAACAATAATAGGTATTCCTCAATATATTAAAGATTCAGTCAGTGGTATAGCCGATCCATCTTTTGCTTGTGCCATAGGTTTGGTAAAAGTAAATTTTTCAGAATTAGAGAGATCTTCAAGATATATTTCTAAAAAACACGGAATATTTGGAAAGCTTAAAAGATTATTTGAAGATACGATGTAGTAAGATGTGTCTGTTGATACCTCACTAAAAATCATCAACAGCCTCGAAGGAGATATTTTGCTATGATAAAATTAGTTTTGAAAAAAAAAGCAGAAATAATAAGTGAATTTAGGATTAACAAAAAAAAGGTAATCTCGATTGGTAGTGCAAAGGGGAACAATATAATCATTAAAGATAAAAATATTTCTGAATATCACTGTACAATAACAAAAGAGAAAGAAAAATATTTATTAAAAGACAATAATACTCTATTTGGTACAAGAATAATCCCAAGCCATATAGAGGAATCACTCCAACCGAACGATTCAAAAGGAAGACTCATTACTCTACATGAGTTACAAGACGCAGATGTAATAGATTTAGGTATTTATTCATTACAATTTTGCTACGAAACAGATAAAAAAGTGTCCAAAGAAAAAAAACGAGAGAAGACTGTACCTTCAGATATGTCCAATGCTGAGAGTAAAATATCGGAAAAAATTTCACAAATTAAATATTTTTTATTAGGAATTTATGGAAAATTTGAATGTAAAAAATACGAATTAAAAATTGGAGAAACATATCTTGGTCGCAAAGATACTAATCCAAAGGGTATAGATAATGATATAGTGTTTGTTGATGATATGACCTGTTCGAAAGGCCATGCAAAAATATCATATATAAATGGGCAGTATATATTAACAGATACTGGAAGTACCGGCGGTACTGCTATCAACGGTGAAAAAGTCGGACAATTTAATAATGTGGTAATAAAACCTAAAGACGAAATAACAATTGGAAGAAATATTTTCAGAGTTGTAGAAGATGGTGATGAGGATTACTCGACGCCAAAAAAACATAAAATATTACTTTTGAAATTGAAGCGGCCTTTTTACATAACAGCAACCATTGTGGTGTTATTGTGTGCGTTAGTTGCTATTTACAGGGGAATAGCTGGTGTATCTGTTATTAAAAATAAACCAAAGAAGTTGGATGTTTACTCTAATTATGCTCGCTCACCGCAAGGGAATATAGCAAAATTAGTTTTACCACCATATGACATATCGTCTTCACCGTGTATAGGCGATTTAAATAACGATAGTATAAACGATATTGCTTTTTTAAATTCTTCTGGTTCGTTATTTGCGTGGGATGGGCTTAAAGAAAAACTTCTTTGGAAACCAATGGAAATACCAAATTCTGGAATAGGTTCTCCAGCCATTGCCGATGTTAATAACGACGGCGTTAATGATATTATATGTTTGTCCAATACTTCAATGGTGTATGTTATAGACGGTCAAACAGGAGGAATTGTTTTTAGAGACGTTCTCGGCGGTACAATTTCCGAGTTATCACCAACAATTGCCGATTTAAATTTAGACGGTAAATCAGATATAGTTGTATGTGCTGAAGAAGGCATGGTATATTTTATTTATTCTGCTGGCTTTAGTTCAGAAGTAGAAAAAATTACAGATTTTATAGAGGGCCCCATATATAGTTCCCCTATTGTTATAGCTACGGAAAAAATTTCGCCAATTGTAGTAGTTTGTTCTAATAATAGTAAAGTTTTTTTGATCGACGGTAAAACACGAGACAAAAGAACCGTTGACTTGGTAGAAAAAACTAAAAAAGCACATTTAATTGCTAGTGCACCAGGCATTGGCGATTTAGATGGCGATGGTATGCCAGAGATAATTGTTCAATCAAATATGCCACAGTATGTATCAGCAATTGATATAAATAGATCCGAAGTTAATTGGACATATTTTGTTGAACCAATACCACCCGCTGGGCTTAAACACACCTCTTCACCCGTTATAATCGATATAGATAATGATGGTTTGTTGGATGTTGTAGTGTTTTCTGCTAACGGAATGGTTTATGCTCTTAAGGGAAAAACAGAATATCCTGCCGGAGAACTTTTATGGAAGGTCAAAATTCCAGGTAGTAATAGAATAATTTCTTCTCCATCTATATATGATTTTAATAAAGATGGTATGTTGGATATGATTTTTGGTACCGAGGATGGAAATGTATATATTCTCGGTAATTCAATAAGTGATGGAGGCGGTGAGTTTTTATTTAAAGATAAAATCAGTGATACTCCAATAACTTCCTCTATATTAATTGGAGATATAAAAAGCGACGCTTATTTAGATATTATTTGTAGTAATACCGTCGATGTACTAAAAATTATTCCTACAAATCTCAAAGTGTTTAAAAATAAAATATACTGGTCGATGTATTTAGGAGATGCTTCACGGGCAAAATTATCCCACAAAGAAGACATAACTCCATACAACAACTCGATAGGTATAGGAATTAGTGTTTGTTTGTTATTATTAATTACGAACATATTGCTAAAGAGAAAAAAAATAGCTAAGAGATCTAAGACGGTATCTTTATGAAAATTAATTACTATGCAAAAACCGATATTGGAAAAATAAGAAAAGAAAATCAAGATAGCTATGGCATATTGCAAGCGAGAGATTTATTTTTTATATGCGATGGTATGGGTGGCGCAGCATCGGGAGATTTTGCAAGTCGCAGTGCCGTTGAGATTATTCTTAAGTCATTTGGAGTAATAAATTTACAAAATGCTTATGCGGTTGTACAGAATTCAAAAGGTTTATTTGAGGAAGACGCTATAACACTGATTGCTTCTATTCGGCTTGCAAACAGAGCATTGTACAATTTTACTGAGGTATATCACAAACTTAGTGGTATGGGGACAACATTTGCGTCTGTTCTATTCGATAGAAAGAAAAATATTGTGCATATTTGTCACGTCGGCGATAGCAGAGTATATAGGCTAAGAAATGGTGTTTTTCAACAATTGACGAAAGATCATTCGAAAGTGAATGAACTTATAGACCAAGGCAAGATTACGGAAGAAGAAGCAACAATATCAGAAATAAAAAGTATGATTACTCGTGCTTTGGGTACTCAGGCAACGGTGGAGATTGACTATCGAGTTGAAAATGTAATACCCAATGACCTATTTGTTTTGTGTACTGATGGTTTATGTGGCGAAGTAGACGAGGCAGCAATAAAAAAAGTTGTTGTTGAAAATAGCAGTAATATATCGCAAGTGTGTAAACAATTGGTCAATTTAGCGAATAATAGTAGCGGTAGAGATAATACTACAGTTATCGCTTTAAGAACTGAAGGCGATATTACCGATAGTTGTCGATATAATAACAAAATATCGTTTGGGGACGTAGTTACAATTGGTCAGGAGACACAGGAAGAGGCAATTACCGAGGATAGCATTTTAAGAACGATACTGCGAAAAACAAAAATAAAGATTCCGAAAGAAGCAAAAGAAAAAGGCATACTAAAAAATCCATTGTGCCTGGGCATATTTATTGCCACCATAATATCTGGTATAGTTTTTTTCTTTAGTAGAATGCCAGAAAAAAAACCTGAAACCGAATTGATAGATTTAACAGGCAGGATAGTAGGAATAAAACCAGAGGTGCGAGTTCCGCTAAAAGAGCAGATAAAAAAATTTACGGACGAGAAAGATAAAATTTCAAAGATTGAAATGATACAAGATTGGTATAAATACAAAGATAAAAATACGCAGCCATTGCATGGAGTGGAATTGATAATTGAAAAAGATGATAAAAAACAAAAATATTTAACCGGCATGGGTCCATCTGAAATTATACTTACTAATCCTGGTACCTACACTTTGCATTCAAAATATCATGGCTATAAAATTATATCTGCAACGGGGGAGTTATTAGACGCTACGAATGTTTTAGTTGAATCAGCAAAACAACTTGAACCAGTTCTTTTAATAATGATACCGGTGGAATAATGAAGGGTGAAGAGTGGGTACTATTTCCAGCCTGCTACCTTTACGACAAAACCACATATTTTATAACTGACAATTTGCAATGTAACCACACAACATAATCACAGCGCAAAGTAATTAAGTTTTAAGTCGGCTTTTCCGTCTTATATATTAAAATTCCCGCCATAATCAAAAATAAGATATTTGGAAGCCATGTAGCGAACAAAGGATTTATCGTTTTATTCATTCCCATCGCAAGCGAAAAAGAAACTACCCCCCAATATAAAAATCCTGTAAAAATTGAAACTGCAAAAGAAAATATTTTGGCCGTTTTCGCTGTTTTTATCGCAAATGGAATCCCAAGAAGAATCATTATTAAAATGGAAATTGGTTTTGCCAATTTTAAGTGTTTGTGAACTTGTTCTTGATGTGAGGGAATTCCCGATTTATCCAACCGAATAATTAAATCCGATATTTCATTATAAGACATCTCGTCGGGATTCTTCTTCATATCTATAAACTCAGAAGGTTTTTTGGTAAACCGAATTTTTTTAAGTGGGATTTTTTTCAGTGCAAAATTACCATTAATAAAATTACCTTCCATTACATCAGTAAGTTCCAAAAAACCATTCTTCCAGATTGCCTCTTTTGCTACAATCTTTTCTTTTACGTTCATATTTCTGTCCACGTCTAAAAGAATTAACCCAGTAATTTTTTCCTTATTTCCGTCAATAATTTTTGCCGAAAAAATTTTATTATTTTCAATCTGGACAATATTAAAATCTTCATTTTGTTTGTGTGCTTGTTTTTTTATTTTATATTTCCAAACCGATAAGTATTTTTTATTTGAGTGGACAAGTATTGTGTTATCAAAAAACATAAAAAAAATAGATAAAATTATTCCCGCTATAATTACAGATAATGAGATGCGGAAAACGCTTAATCCAGATGTCCTAAATGATGTTGCTTCATTATTTCTTGCTAAATTTCCAATTGAAAAAAGTACTGCCAAAAGCGATGCAGTTGGAAATATCAACGATAGCCAACCAGGGAAAGAATAGATTAGTGAAAGTAAAAAAAGGGATATTGAAGAATTCATTTTGAAAACCGTGTTTATACGGTTAAAAATATATGTTATGCAGACGATAAAGGAAAAAATTATCACTGCAAAAAGAAGCGATTTTAAGAACGAAACAATAATATATCTATCAACAATTTTCATAGTAAAGACGATTAAAACAGATTAAGCGTCGATTTGAATGGATAGCTGGTCGATGTAAACTGATTTTAATTTTGTCTACCCAGTTTTTTATCTTAATTGTATCTTCTTCATTGAAATTATTCCTGCTATTCCAATGGCAAAATTTGGAATCCATACAGCAATAAGTGGATTAACAAAATTTCTTTCCCCTGCGGTAGTACCAATTGCAAGAAGGATATAATAAACAAAAATCATTCCTATTGCAGCAGCAATTCCAAAACTTTTTGCTTTCTTTTTGGCGAGTATAGAAACAGGTGCTGCTACAAATATAAATAGAAAACCTGCTATTCCAAGTGCGAATCTCAAATGATATTCAGTGAGGTAGAAATTTTTTATATTGTCAGGGATTGTCTTGATTTGTTCAAGAAGAGCTTTTGATGAAAGTTGTCGAGCACTCTTATTGGCCCTTGTGAGAAATTCTGTATTTTTGGTAAGTCGAAGTATCATTTCGTTATTCTTAAAACTGCATAAATTAAAATCATTTGGTTTTTTATAGTTTTCCTGAAAAATCTTTCCATTATTCAGGCGGAATAAAACTCCTTTTTCCTGTGCAATTGCCATTTCTGCTGTTTCTGCGGTTATTATTGTTGAAAGGCCTTCCTCCCATTTATAAATTAAGATACCTTTCAAGATATTGTCATTAGTAATTTTTCTGATGTAGATGTCATAATTTTGCAACTGGATAAATTTTTTTTCAGAGAATTGTAGCACAGAATTTTTGTAAAGTATTTGGTAATAAAGCATTTTTGATTTATAGTTTGAGGTAGGCACAATAGATGAATTAAAATAAATCATAACAGAAGAAATTAGAATACCAGCCAACAATACTGGTTTTAAGATTGTGCCTGTTGATATTCCTGTTGTGCGAATAGCGGTTATTTCAACATCTTCGTTCATTCGAGAAAAAAGAAGTATCGTTCCAGAAAGAATAGACATTGGCACGGTGAACATAAATAATGACGGAAGAATATACAAAAGAAGTTTAATGGTATTGAGGAGTCCTGCTCCTTTGTTTAAGAGTAAATCTGCAAAATCAAATAACTGGTCCATCAAAAGTATGGATGTTAAAGTCAAAAGCGATATGAAAAATTTTGAGAAAAATTCCACTGCAATATAACGATTAAGTATTTTCATAAAAAATTGTTGATATGCTGGTATGCCAAGTATGTTTGTATTATGATACCGTTGAAAAAGTCAGTTGTAATTTCAGTTGGTATGCCTAAACAATATTTTCAAGCAACCACAAGGACAATAATTGTTAGTAACATTTACGGTTTTTCAAATATTTTCAAATTTTCGTTCTTTGAATCATTT
>JBDRIG010000026.1:0-7926 GCA_043816185.1 Elusimicrobiota bacterium
TTTTTAAGGTGTTTATCTTAACAGCAAATGTGTGTTTTTGTTTTGTGTTTCGCTGTTAAGCGTGTTTAACAAAAAGGCCTCTCAGACGAAAATCTGGGAGGTCTTTTTATTTGACAAAATTTACATTTTTATGTAGAATAACAAAGCGTTTTATTGACTTGTTTTTTTGTTTATAGATGTTTACAGATAAGGTTGCAATTTTTATCTACGGCGAATCTACTCGAATGAACCTACTCAGCTTGTTCTCTTGTTTCTTTGTTAATTTGCGACGAAGTTACTTATTTTGTCGTGTAATTTTTGGGCGCGTGGCGAAATTGGCAGACGCGCTAGCTTCAGGAGCTAGTGCCCGCAGGGGCTTGGAGGTTCAAATCCTCTCGCGCCCAATAAGTGGCTGTCCGACAACATAGTCCGCTTTACAGACGACACAGCGTCAGTAAAAAAATGATGTGTTGTTTGTTGCTATTAGTTGCCAAATACTGCTATATTTTACAAAAAAATGACTGTTTTACGATTTGTCGGACAGCCACATAAGAACAATCAAAAACTGAAGTTGCTAAAAATATTCTCGACAATTTGTTAGAAGAAATCTGTTAAAAGAAATTTCTTAGAAAAAAATAGTCAGCTGAATAAAATTATAGGTCGAATTGTAAAAACCACAAAGAATTCTCAATTGGTTTAATTTTATGTCCATTCTTGTTGTTGGTTCGATTGCATTAGATTCAATCAAAACGCCTTTCGGAGAAAAGAAAGATATTCTCGGTGGGTCGGCTACATATTTTTCCTATTCGGCAAGTTTTTTCATCCCACAAGGCGGAATAAATCTTGTTGCAGTGGTTGGCAGTGATTTTCCAAAAGAGTATATTAAACTTTTGAAAAAAAGAAAAATCAATCTTGAAGGACTTAAGATAGTTGAGGGGCAGACATTCAGATGGAGCGGTTCCTACGAACATGATATGAACGAAGCAAAAACACATTCAACATGTCTTAATGTGTTTGAAACATTTAAACCAAAAATCCCCAACTCTTACAAAAATAGTGAGTTTGTTTTTCTTGCTAACATCGATCCTGATTTACAGTTGGATATTTTGTCACAAATAAAAAAACCAAAACTTGTTGCTTGTGATTCGATGAATCTCTGGATAAAAATAAAAAAACCATCGTTGCTAAAACTTCTATCTAAAATTGATATTTTGCTCATCAATAGCGGCGAAGCACAATTGATAACAAGACAACCGAGTTTGATAAAAGCAGGAAGAATAATTTTGAATTATGGGCCGAAATATGTGGTAATAAAGAAAGGGGAGCATGGTTCGTTGCTTTTTTCAAAAGATAAATTTTTCTCGGCACCAGCATATCCCGTGGAAGAAGTTTTTGATCCGACGGGTGCAGGAGATACGTTCGCAGGCGGATTTTTCGGCTATCTGGCAAAATTAAATCTATGGAAACCAACTGAAAGTGATTTGAGAAAAGCGATAATTTATGGAAGTGTTATGGCATCATTTAATGTTGAAGATTTTTCGTTGGAAAGAATTAAACAACTCCAATCCGCTAAAATTGAAACCCGCTACAAAAAATTCAAAAAAATAACACACTTCGAATAATCTCTCCGTCAAGTCAAGCCACCTATTAAAAGCGAAACCGATCTTTTTACATCCAGCTCTTTTTTTACGTCCAGCTCCATGCTTACTTTTTGCAAAGATAGATTTAGTGGACCTGTAACTGTAAATCCTGGTGTGTTTTTTTAATTAGATTTTTAAATGATTCGATGAGCTCTCTTACGCCCTGATGATTATTTCTTAATTTTTCCTCCCCACTGCTTTATATGACGTGTTCATTATCAAAGTTGTGAGCGTTTATATACGACAGATAGCAATCCCACCATGCCTATTTTTTTAGAATTTCATTTTCATTTAATTGAAATAAGTTCTACTGTGAATATCAGTGTGGCATTCGGCCCTATGCTACTACCAGCACCTTTCTCACCATATGCAAGATTGGACGAAATGAATAATTCGTATTTGGAACCAACGTTCATCAACTGCAATGCTTCTGTCCAGCCAGCAATTACCCCTCTGACAGGAAAGGTTGCTGATTGCCCACGCTTATACGAACTATCAAATACAAGCCCATCAATAAATCTGCCTTCGTAATCAACAGTTACAGTATCACTTAGTTTTGGTTTATCACCAACACCCTGTTTTATTACCATATACTGCAACCCACTTGAAGTAACTTTCACATCTTTTTTCTGTTTGTTTTTTTCAAGAAATTCCACGCCATTCTTTTTGTTATTTTCAACCATTTCACTTTTTGCTTTCATTTGTCTTTCCTGCATTTCCTTCTGAAAATTCACCATAGTTTCGCTCCTTTCATCATCCGTCAATAATGGATTAGAGCCTAACATCGCATCTTTAATTCCAATCAGCATAATATCGGCATCGATATCAATAGATTGTTTTTTAAAATTACTCCCAATATCCCAACCGATTGAATAACTTATTTTGTCTTTTTGTGTCCCTAAATTATTTTCCGCATATCCCGACCACGAACTCAAAAACAACACACACAACATTAAAATTAAAACCACGACGAACGATGTGTTTTTTTTCATCACCCCCCCCCCTGATATAATATTCACTATATCTATGTAATCCAGTATCTCTCCATAGAATGTCTTTATTTTTTACTATTTTCGAGCATTTATATTTTTCATTACCATTAAAAGATTTCTTTTTGCAAATTCAAAATTCGGATCTATTACTAATGCTTTTTTATAACAATCTCTTGCTTCCTCGCTGCGATTCATCTTCATATTAACATACCCGAGATTATTCCAACTACTTTTGTCTGATGGATTAATAGTTGTCGCACGACGGTAAAGATTTCTCGCTAACTCATATTTTTCAGAAGAAAGATAAATATTTCCAAGCCCAACAATGGCATTTATTAAAAACGGATTTATAAAAATTGCTGTTTTGTAATTTTCAATCGCCAAATCAACCTCTTTTCGCTGTGCATAAATTGTTCCTAAATTAAAATGAATCTCGTCATACCCAGGATTTGCAGCAATCGCTTCTTTATAAAACCGAATTGCTTTTTTCTGATATTCATCTGCTTGCATTAAAGCATTTGTATTTACAAAATGACTACATATCCGAGCATATACGTTTGCAAGTTCATAATTATTATTAACCTCTAATCGATGAAGTTGATACGCTTTTTCTAAATAAGGAATTGGTTGCTCAGCAGGTACTGATGGACTTTTTGCAAGCCTAAATCCTGTAAAATAATTTTTCTCTGCATAAAATATGGATACGTACATTACAATCAGTAAAATTGAGATTGAGATTGAGATTACTGAAAATATTTTTGTAACTACATTGTGACTAAATATTTTTTTTTCAGATGTTCCCAATCCTGCCAAAATTCCCAAATTCATCCAGAAGAAAAAACCTGGCACCACAAAATATAATGTTACGTTTACTACATTGTCAACCAATATTCCTATCGTGCCGGCAAAAATTCCGACGGCAATCACTTTTTGAAAATCATTTTTTATATTTTTTATTTGATGTAAACCAAACTTAAAGATGCAAAAAATAAGCCATAAAAATATTCCCAATCCTACAATTCCCATCTGTGAAAGATTTTCTAAAATTACATTGTGAGTATTGTTAGCATGTGTTCTTATCGCTAATTTAGGATGAATGAGATACCTCTGCTGATAAAAAGGATAGAGCATTTCGAATAGTCCCCATCCGCAACCAATGACAGGATTCTGCTTTGAAATATCCCATGCGGACAACCAAATTAAAAATCTTTGATAAGCAGCGCTCCCTGCCTTTTGTACGCTGAACATAGTAACAACTCTGTCTTTTACATAAAATCCAAACGGCTTTGTTTCATTTTGCCATTTCGCAGGAACAAACATAAACAGAACTATAGCTAAAAACAAGACTACCAACCATTTTTTGAACACTAAAATCTTTTTCTTAAATGAAAAAATTAGGACGATAAATGTTGCACCCAATCCAAGCCATGAAGATCTTGCCATAGTGCAAAAAAGAGCTAAAATCATTTCAACCATCAATAAGAGGTATAAAAATTTTTCAAACGAGGACTTAGTAAAAATAAATAAGGCAAATGCCAATGGAATCATTAAAACCAAAAAACTAGATAGAAAAACTGGATTACCAAATGTAGAAACGCATCTTTTTATTCCATAAGGATCTATCGCCTGCTGCCATATTGGCTCAATATCAAAATACTGTAAAATAGCATATGTACTCGCAATAAACGCAACAGTGAAAGATAAAAAAAGAACCTTTTTTACTGATTTTTCATTATTTATAAAATTGACAGCAACGTAATAAGCAAGAATACAATTAATCAAAATATATAAATTATTTCTTAAACCCTCCGAGCGTATCGCAGATGAAAATTCCAAAGTTTTTTCAAAACCAATAACTTCATAATTTCCAAAAATGGCATACAAAAATGTAAAAATGGTAAAACCCGAGAATACCAAAATTGGTAAATCTAATCGTGTTTTGTAAAAAATAATATTGCCTTTTTTAAGTGACTGCACTATGAACAATCCAAAAACTGAAAGCAATGAAATATACAAAATAGTCCCCTGAATAACGTAGGGATTTCTGGTAACGGTTGTAAAAAAAATTAGTGGACTTACAACGATAGCAAAATATAAAATATTTTTCATTGAAATCATCGAACGGGTGCGATAGGATTGTTTTTTGGAGGGCGATTGAGAATATTTAGAATACTACGTGCCTTATCGGCTCTTCCTGTTCTCTCGTACACTAAAGCAAGATTTTTTAATGCTTCTATGTTGTTAGGATCAATATCTTTAAGTATTTTTTTATACATCGTTTCTGCTGCAAACATTTTTTGCTGTGAGTAATAAACATTGCCGAGGCCCAACCATGCGTCAGGTTTTAATATATGCATTCTAACACTTTCATTATAGTCTTTTACATTATTGATTACAAAGTGTAGGTAATAATAATACCAATTATTTCTTGCAATATATCGCTTAAATGTTTCTTCTGCTTCTTTCCATCGTCCAAGATTAGCATATGCTATTGCCAATTGAGAATATGTCTTATCAAATACTGGATCTAATTTTTGGTATTTTTTATAATTAGCAATTGCTTCTTCGAATTTCCCCATTTTTAAATAAACGGTTCCCGTCTGCATAAAAATCTGAACATAGTTTGGTGCAAGTTTCAATACATCGTTATATTTTTCAACCACTTTTTCTGGATCGCCTGCTGCCCACCTGTCATTATAGACGTTTCCCATAAAATAATGGGTCATCACATAGTGAGGATTGTATTTTAGAACTTCTCTGTAATTTTCAAGTGCCACTGGCCACTTGCTTCCTTTGGAATAAAAAATAGCGATGTTATGTAATTTGTCTGCGAGGTAAAATCCATAAAAATATTTTACAAAATACGAGCATGTCATAATTACGGCAATAATTGCAGTAATTTGAATTACAGGAAGAAATTTGGGTTTTTTGGTATTATTTTCAACCTTCAACTTTGGAATTGAAGGTAGCGAAAGTATGCCTATCATTCCCAGAGCAAACCAGAAAATAACACCAGACGAAACAAATCTCATGCTTACACACATACTATTATGAGCAAGTTGAGAAATTATTCCCGACGAAAAACCTATTAAACCATGGGTTACGAGTTTTGATTTTGGTGAAATCGACTGTAAACGCTTAACGGCAGCAGTAATGAATGTTATGATTAGGAGTATAAAAAAACCAAAACCAATAATTCCCTCGTCGTAAAGCACTTCAAAAAACTCATTTTCTGGATGGTCGCTTTCGGTATTGGAACGACCTTCGAGTTGAATAATTTCAGGTCTTCTATAGGCAGGATAAACTGCCTTAAAAGAACCGATGCCTGTGCCTATCAGAGGATGGATTATTTTTCTTATTGAACTTTTCCATTTTAGCGGTGACCTGTCGTACAAATATGAATTCGGCTGAGGGGTTCTATTAAACATCTCCCACGTTGCAAGCCATGTCGCAGCTCTAAACCTAGCAGAATCAAGTCGTCGGATTGTAAATGTAGTAACACCAAATACCATAACAACAAAAACGGCTATAGACATCCAAGATAAAATTCTTCTAATAGTTTCTTTCTTACCGTGAGACAAAAATGCAACAGCGAAAAATGAAAACGCAATCATTCCTACCGAGTAACCAATCCATGCAGCTTTTGTATAAGTAAATATAATACAGAAGACTGTCATAACATAAAAAATAATTAAAAATATTGAAAACTTTGCAAATACGAAAGAAAGAATAACTGGTGCAGCGAGAAGCAAAAAATCGCCAAAAAAATTGGGATTACCAAAAGTAGAAAAAATTCTTGGCCCGAATGCTCCACGCCATACAAATGGATCTAATCCAACAGTAGGACCAGGCGGATAAAACCTGTCAAAAAATTGTATAACACCGTAAAAAACTGGTACAAAAGCACTAACAAAAAACCAGTTCAAAAGCCACTTTTGACTTTTTTCACTTCTAAATTCAGAAATTATTACAAAAAAAAGTGCAATGTAAAAAATTCTTCTTGCAAATTCATCGAGCGTACCAAACCAATTTTTTAATGGAGAAATTGAGGCAGAAAATATTGACGAGATTAATATAAGTGTAACTGGAAGTATTAAATAGAATGAACCGGAAGGAAATGGGTTTTCCAATTTTTCTAATAATTTTATTAGAAAAACGGCTACAAGAATTGTTCCACCAATTTGACAGATAGTTATTTTTATTTGACAGGAATCATATGTTTTTAGATAAAAAGCGATAGTTACTAAAAAACAAAA
The DNA here is from genome assembly GCA_043816185.1 of Elusimicrobiota bacterium. GTDB lineage: Bacteria > Elusimicrobiota > UBA8919 > UBA8919 > UBA8919 > JAZDKR01. The sequence continues at coordinate 6,868 of JBDRIG010000026.1, forward strand.
AATTGGAGTACCAAAAAACATTATTTTTGAACATATATTTGTTATAATTCTACTCATAATATTTTCTACCATCATGTCACCACTACTGGGTTGTTGGATATTATGAAATTCATGGACATCAATTCTACCAATATACTGCCCCTACGTGGCTGTCCGACAACCTATTCCGCTTTACCGACGACACAGCATCAGTAAAAAAATGATGTGTTGTTTGTTGCCATTAGTTGCCAAATACTGCTATATTTTACAAAAAAATGACTGTTTTACGATTTGTTGGACAGCCACCTACGGGGCATATAAAAATTTCAAAAATTTGATTTTTCAGCAGAACTTATTTAGATCGTCTCTGAAAAAGCCCGAGAGTGGACTCGAACCACCAACCTATCGCTTACGAAGCGATTGCTCTGCCATTGAGCTACCCGGGCATTCTTTCTGACAGGGCGAGCCATTATTTCCTACCTGACTGCTGTTAGGCGGGCAGTTACCACTAAGCTACATCGACAGGGAAAGAACAGAGATTAAGACAGTGAACATTAAAATTGCCACGGGACGGAATTGAACCGCCGACGCAAGGATTTTCAGTCCTTCGCTCTACCAACTGAGCTACCGTGGCACTGATACTAATATTAAGGATTAGATGGTGAGTGGTTAAGCGGGTTCGCCACAGACAAATAGGCGGTAAGTTTTTCTCAATCCTTAGTTTTTAGTTCCGTTTTTAATGCGGGGACGAAGGGATTTGAACCCTCGATCTCTGCCTTGACAGGGCAGCATGTTAAACCAGGCTACACCACGTCCCCAACAGAATAGACAACTTTATTACAAAAAAATCGGTTAATAAATTAATCAGATTGTGTCGCAATCCATCTTTTATCATCTATTGTTGGATTGCAGTACCATATTTTACCATCAGTTGCTATCCTTCTATAAAAATGCAACTTTTTAGCTCATTGCAACACAATCTCATTACGAGCGACCTTGCCAGTCATTGCGAGAAACGAATGAAATGAGCGACGAAACAATCTCGAACTTCAACTTCAACACAGAGATTGCCACGTCGTC
>JBDRIG010000027.1:0-11871 GCA_043816185.1 Elusimicrobiota bacterium
TTTGATCTAAATAATAAACTTTTGGAGTTTGTTGACGACTACAACCAAAACAAAAGACTCAAAAAATTAAATTACAAAACACCATCGCAGTACTTAAAAGACACAAAAGGAATTACTCTACAACGTATCGTTAGCTAACATTTAATCAATTGACAAGACAACAAATTAACGTAGTATAAATTCTGCGACTACAAGTATGATTTATTGGTAGCAGCACCATCTTATGGTGCATAAATCACATCCGTTGGTAGCAGTACCCTTGATTTTGATATTGTTGTTATTTTATTTGTTAAAAATGTGTAATCTAATTTTTTTCACAATAATATTTTCTTATGGCGATGTGAGCGACCTTTACATCATCCCTGAAAATCCAAAAAATGCAATTGCGATGAGCCCTGCAATAATAAATGCAATCGGTTCGCCTTTGAGTGCTTTTGGAACATCAGCCAATTCCAATCGCTCTCGAATTCCCGCCATTAAAATAAGAGCAAGCGTAAAACCAAGTCCCGCTCCTAAAGTAAAAACAACTGTCTTTATTAAATTGTAATTTTCTCTGATATTTAGTATTGCAACCGCCAGAATTATGCAATTAGTGGAAATTAAAGGAAGATAAATTCCTAACGCTTTATAAAGTGCAGGTGAGATTTTCATTAACACCATTTCAACAAATTGAACAAGCGCAGCTATCACAAGAATAAAAACTATTGTCTGAAGATACTCAATATGAAGAGGATTTAGTACAGCATATTGTATAAACCACGAGAAAACTGCAGACACAAGAAGTACAAAAATAACCGCAAGTCCCATGCCGATTGAATCGGAGATTTTTTTGGAAACGCCCATATATGGACAGGTACCCAAAAACCTCGCGAAAACAAAATTGTTAATGAAAATCGTCGCCAGTAATAACAAAATCAATTCTTTCATATTACATATTCCAATTTACACATTCCAATCACGAAGCAAGGATATCGTTGCTTATCGTCGATATACTGATATATAAATAAAACTATACCAATATATCACTTGTCATTTATATATTATTATATCGTCTTGCTATCATCTTTTTTTATTGACCTCGAAATTGCCATCAACAAACCGATTGTTATGAATGCACCAGGTGGCAACATCATAACCAAAACAGGGTTAAACTCAGTAAAAAGTTTTATACCGAAAAAAGTTCCATTGCCTGAAATTTCTCTTATCGTCGCTACGATAAATAAAATCAAAGTATATCCAAAGCCCATTCCAAGAGCATCTATTATAGAATCTAAAACAGGTTTTTTTATTGCAAACGCTTCTGCCCGTGCAATAATTATACAATTAACAACAATCAGCGGAATAAAAATACCAAGATTTTTATGAATAGCTGGAGCACATGCATTCATAACTAAATCTACGATTGTTGTAAACGAGCCAATGATGATTAAGAATACTGGAATGCGAACTTTGTCAGGAATTGAATTTCTCAAAAATGAAACTAATATATTAGAACCCAGAAGCACAAATGTCATCGCTACTCCCATACCGATTGCATTTTTCGCCTCGGTTGAGATGGCAAGTACTGAGCAAAGCCCAAGCATCAAGCCAAGAACAGGATTTTCTTTTATAAAACCTTTTGTAAATTCATTTAGCAGTTTTTTCTTTAAGAAACTCATTTATTTTTTCCCTTATACCATTAGTAATCGCTCGAGAAGAAATTGTAGCTGATGTAACACCATCAATTTCACCGACCTTACTATCTTTCTTTAATAATATTTTTTCCGAAATTTTACCAGTAAATTGCGAAAGAAAATTCTCTTCCGATATTTTTGTGCCAAGCCCTGGTGTTTCGTTTTGTGAAAGTATTTTTACACCAGTTATCTTAAAATCCTCGTCAATTCCAACCAACGCCTCAATCTGACTTGAGTATCCACTCGCAGTTACTTTCAAGACATAGCCGACTATGTTATTTTTTTCATCAAAACCGTTTTTTGGAAAAATATCTTTTGTCTCAAAACAAGAAGCAATAGGTAAAACCTCTTTTAGTGCAATATTTTCAGCTTTCAATTTTTGCGAAGTAATTTTTTTTTCAGTAAGATAGTTGGTACCGGCAAGAGCAAAACCTGCAACAGCACAAATTATAAAAAGATATTTTCCAAGTTTTGTTATTTCTTTCATAGATTCACTCCGAGTTTCACTCCGAAAACCCTTGGTTTTGTGAATCTGTCAATTAAAGGTACTAAGATATTCATAATCAAGATTGAATAACATACACCTTCAGGGTACGAGCCAAGATTTCTTATTAAAACAGTCAGAAGTCCACAGCCGAATCCAAAGATAATTTTTCCTTTTGAAAACAGTGGGCTTGTGACATAGTCGGTTGCCATAAAAAATGCACCCAAAATCACACCACCCGACAGAACCTGAAAAACGGGATCTTGCTTGAAAAAAATCGAGAGAATTATTACGGTTAAAATATATGTTAATGGAATATATAGCGAGATTATTCGACGGTAAATAAGATATGCTGCACCCAGTAAAAGTAGAATTTTCGACACTTCGCCGATAGAACCAGGAATGTTGCCAAAAAACAAATCAACAGAAGTCGGTAGTGCCGTGGTAAGTTTTTCCTTCAAAATACCAAGTGGTGTTGCCGATGTTACAGCGTCAATTTGCCATCTGGTCATAACAGTTGGAAACGAAGATAATAAAACGGCACGACCCACTAAAGCAGGATTAAAAATACTGAAACCAATACCTCCGAAACATTCCTTTGCTATAAAAATTGCAAAAAAGGAACCGATACAAACCTGCCACAAGGCAATATCTGGTGGAAGACAGTAAGCCATCAAAAGTCCAGTGAGTGCGGCACTGCCGTCAGTAATTTTAATTTTTGTTTTGAAAATATATTTTTGCGAAATAAATTCAAACAAAATGCAACTTAAAACCGATGCTAAAATTACATAACCAGAATGAATCCCGAATTTATAAACACTCCAAAAAGCTGCAGGTATTAGTGCCAAAAAAACGGACAACATTATTTTTGTCGTTGAATTTTGCGATTTAATATGCGGCGCTGGTGAAATAGTGAATTTCATATTTTAAATACGATTACTGCGACCGTGCGTCGTCGTGCGTATTGCGTTTGTGCGTCGTGCGTTGTTGGCTGTGACTTCTTGTGTTAAACTACGATTTTACTTTATCAGTTTTCATCACAATTTTAGCTAACTTTATATTCTGAACAAGATGAATTTTTGCCGGACATTCAAAAGCACAACAGCCGCATTCCATACAATCAAGCAGGTTGTAGTTTTTTAATTCATCATATTTTTCTTTTTCAACCAAACGTGAAATTATTGTCGGAACAAGTCCCATCGGACAAGTATCTACACATTTTCCACAACGGATGCAATTTGATGGTTCGTAATCTTTAATTTCTGTTAGGGCAACAATACCTGAAAAATCTTTTACGACGGGCACATCCAAAGTGAATTGTGTAATACCCATCATCGGCCCACCAGCAATAACCTTTTTTACTTCACCTGCAAAACCACCACAATAATCAATAATTTCAGATAGTGATGTCCCAACACGAACTTTCAGATTGCATGGTCTTTTGACACCACCTGCAACGGTAATTATCCGTTCGTAAAGTGGCTTCCCTTCATAAACCGCTTCGTAAATTGCTTTTGCTGTTTGGACATTTTGGACTACACAACCAACATCCATCGGCAATTTGCCCGATGGAACTTCCCTTTTCAGTGTTGCTTTTATAAGTTGTTTTTCCGCCCCTTGTGGATATTTGGTTTTAAGTTTGATAACTTTGATTTTATTTGTTTGAAACCACTTTGTCTCGATTTCGTCGGAACTCGTAATGACATTGTTAAATTTCTCTATAGCATCTTTCTTATTATCCTCAATTGCGATGAAACTGTTTTGAACATCAAGAATTTTCATTATCAGTTTCAATCCGCCGACGATTTTTTTCGTCTCCTCAACCATAACCCGATGATCACAAGTGAGATACGGCTCACACTCGCAACCATTTAATATAACAGTGTCAATCTTTTTTTTTGATTCTGTCGAAGGTGGGGAAAGTTTTACATGTGTTGGAAATGCCGCACCACCAAGCCCGACGATACCAGCATTTTTTATAATTTCAACAAGTTCGCTTGGTGAAAGTTTTTCGGGGTCGTGTGATATAAAATTAATTGACTCATCTTTATCATCAGAATCAATAATTATAGATTCAAAGTTGGATCTGTTGGGATGAATACGATTTTCAATTGCAGAAATTTTTCCTGAAATAGAAGAGTGTAGATTTGCGGAGATAAATCCTGCCGATTCCGCGATTAGTTGCCCTGTTTTAACGCTGTCACCGATTTTTACGATTGGTTTTGAAGGTGCACCAGTATGTTGCAAAAGCGGAAGGACCACTTTTTTAGGAAGTGGCATTTCTTCTATCTTTATCTGTGATGTGTATTTTGATTCTTGTGGATGAACTCCTGTGATGAAATTACTCATAATGTGCAAATCCTGTTGTTTTATAAATCCTTTTTTCTTTATTTATTTCAACTACTTGCCCGTGCGACGATGCCACGTCTCCTGGTGTTGAGGCAAATGGTAAAATTATAAGACATTCAGCGACTTTATATTTTTTTACAAGTTCAATACCTGCTGGGTTGCCAAGTACAAATGTTGCCGTTGCCAGAGCATCAGCGTCTGTTGCATTGTCTGTTATAATGGTTGAACTTATTGATTTATCGACCGAATAACCAGTTAAGGGATTTATTATATGAATAACTTTTATTTTGTCAATTAAAAAATATCTTTCATAATCGCCACTTGTCGTAACTGCCTTATTTTTTATTTTCAAAATGGTTATAAAATCATTTTTATCTCGCGGGTTTTGAAGTGCAATTTTCCATACTTTATCGCCAAAACATTTTATATCACCACCAGCATTTATCATACCTGTTTTTATGCCGTTTTTTTTCAATACTTCAACCGCTCTATCAACGGCATAGCCCTTTGCAATAGCGCCTAAATCAATTTTCATTCCCTTTTTGACAAAAGTAATTTTTCTGTTTTTTTCATCGATTAAAATATTACGCCAACCGACAATCTTTAATGTGTTCTTAATTTCTTTTTCTTTCGGTATTTCCCCTCTTTTTTTAGCGTTTTTCCACAGTTCAATAATAGGTAACACTGTTATATCAAAAGCACCATCTGAAATTTCGGAAAAATAATTTGATTTTTTTATGAGTTGCATTATTTCATCCGAAACAACTGCCGAACCATTCTTGTTCAATTTTGAAATTTCGGAAGTTGGTCTATAAACGGAAAAAATGTTTTCTACGCGTGTAATCTCGTCAAAGGCACCAGCAATTGATTTTTTGGCAAGCACTTCATTATGTGACCAAACCTTTATTTCAACCGTGGTTCCCATTAAAATTTTTGTTTCTGAAAATTCTCTAATTTTAGTAGAACAACCAAATAGAAGAATTGAAAAAATTAAGATAAATAGTTTTATCGTAATTGTAAGATTACACAGATTTTTATGATTTTTATGCATAAATTTAAATTAGGTATTTGCAAAGTCCATATCTTTTTTTAGTAATTCATTTTGTGATTTCGAAAGTATTTTAGTTGCCGTTTGCATTTCCTTTTCAAACATTTCCGACGCTGTTTTTTTTGCGTTTTGTATTATTCCCAGGTCCGAAATCATATCCCCTATTTTGAACTCTATCAGTCCAGATTGTGCTGTTCCAAAAAATTCGCCAAATCCACGCAATTTCAGATCCTCTTGTGCAATTTTGAAACCATCGGTTGTTTCAAGCAAAATTTTTAATCTTTTTTTTGAGTCATCAGTTTTTGCGTTGGAAATAAGTATGCAGTATGATTGTTTGAGACCTCTCCCAACCCTACCTCTCAACTGATGCAAAATTGAAAGTCCATATCTTTCAGCATGCTCAATAACTATAACAGTACTATTAGAAATATCAATTCCAGATTCAATCACAGTTGTGGAAATAAGTATCTCATATTTTTTTTGTTTGAAATCATGCATAACCTTGTTTTTTTCTTCTGGTTTCATTTTCCCATAAATAAGTCCAACAGAATAATCTTTAAACTCTGTTTTTCTTAGGATTTCCGCTTCTTTTATCGCCGATTTCAATTGTTTACCTGCCAGTCGTCGAGGAGAATTATCTACCAGTTGTTGAGTATGCTCGTCTGCCAGTCGTCGAGGAGAATTATCTACCAGTTGTTGAGCGGATTCACCAGCAAATCGTCGGGTAGGTAATTTTTCGCTGTCGTCAACAAGCGGATAAACGATATATGCTTGCTCGCCTTGGCTGATTTTTTCTCGTACAAAACTGTATGCGTCTCTGTCGGACATTTCAAGTGTTTTTATTGGAATACGTCCAGAAGGAAGTTCTTTTATCGTCGAAATTTCCAAATCACCATAGATAGTTAAGCCAAGTGTTCTTGGAATTGGTGTTGCTGACATCAGTAAAAAATCCACATTTCTAAATTCCGATTTTTTCCTCAATTTAAGACGTTGCTCAACGCCAAATTTGTGTTGCTCGTCAACAACAACCAAAGAAAGATTTTTGAATTTTATATTTTCTTCAAGCAGAGCATGTGTTCCAATAATTATGTTCGCTTTGCCATCGGCAATTTTATTTTCTGTTTTTCTTTTTATTTTTTTTTGCATTTTGCCAACAACATACTCTATGTTGACGGGCAGTTTTTTTAAAAGTTTTTTTATGGTTATTGAATGTTGTTTTGCGAGGATTTCTGTGGGTGCAAGAAGTACTACTTGAAAACCCGACTCAACTGCCAACAGCATACTAGATAACGCTACCACCGTTTTTCCACTTCCAACATCTCCCTGCAAAAAACGGTTCATTGGTTTTAGTGATAATAAATCTTCAAAAATTTCATTTATTACATTTTTTTGTGATGCAGTAAATTCAAACGGTAACGATTTTCTAAAAGGACTAAGAAGTTTTTTTGTTAAGGTATATTTGAATTCTTTTTTTTCTAATTTGCGATTCTGTTTCAAGAATTCTAATTTCAATTGAAAATTAAGAAACTCGTCAAAAGCCAGTCGTTTTCTTGCCTTCTCTTTATCGACGAAGGTTTTTGGAAAATGTATGTTCTGCAATGCGTATTTTATATTTGCAAGATCGTATTTTTCTAAATATTTTTCAGGTATAATTTCGGAAAAACTTCCTATGTATTTTTCAAGAGTATTTTTTATAATCGTTCTTAAAAATTTATTAGTAAAACTTTCTGTGAGTGGATAAATGGGAACGATTTTATTGAAACTTATCAGATCTTTTTCGTTAACTATGGCAACTTCGGGCAAAGATGCCACAACTTCATATTCCTGAACATTTACTGTTTTTTCCCAAAAATCGCTATTAAAAGTCCCCATTATAAAAATCTTTTTACCAACGACAATTTCTTTTTTTAATTTTCCAAAAACATCATAATTTTTTGTGTTTCGTCTTATCCATATAGCATTTACTATTCCCGAAGAATCTCTTATTATCGATTTAAATGCGACCAAATATCTGCCATATCCTTCAATTGAAATATTTTCAACCCTGCCACAAACGGTTGCTCTTTCGCCAAATTTTAATTCCGATATTTTTTTTGGATTTGTTCTATCATCCCAATCGCGTGGAAAATAGTACAACAAATCCTTTATAGATTTTATCTTCAATGCGAGGTTTAGTTTTGCAGATATTTTTTCACCAACCCCTTTTATATATTGAACTGAAATGAATTCTGTTGACATTTTTCTATATTTTTGTAAAATACTGCTTCATACTATTTCAAATTTAATTATTGTATCGGAGGATTTATGGCATTTAAATGTGTTGTATGCGGGAAAAAAACAAAATCTGGGCATCGCGTCAGTCATTCAAACAGAAAAAGTAACAGAAAATTTAAGCCGAATCTTCAAAAAATCAAAATTATCCTCGAAGGCAAAAAGTCCTGCCATTATGTCTGCACAAAATGTATCAAATCCAATAAAGTTGTAAAGGCAATATAATAGATTATTGTCAGAAAAACTTCCTCTAAAAAACATCTACTCGATGATCGTCAGGTCTTGCTCTATCATGGTTTGCCTCACCAAAGTTCGACGAAATCTAATGAGTAAACAAAACAGCAATCCCTAAACAAATCAATTTGGCTAACAGACCGTGTCGCAATGAGCTAAAAAGTTGCATTTTTATAGAAGATAGCAACTGATGGTAAAATATGGTACTGCAATCCAACACTAGACGATAAAAGATGGATTGTGACACAGTCTGAATGACGGCTAACACCGAGATTGCCGCGGCTTCCTGTTTGCAAAAGGCAAGGAAATTATACAAAAAAACTCAAGAAATCTGTTACCGAAATTGTGAAGTATTACACTTGCGGACTTTCGCAATGACCATGAATATAAGATATGCTGTCAGTAAATGAGTCGCTTAGCGAAGTAGTGCTAATGGTACCTGCCTGACGATAGACAAACAAACTGCTGGGCGAGTGTAGTCAGTTTTTCCTAAAAAAGTATGCTTAATGAAAAAGTATATTCAGCAACTTCGTCTTTTTCCGAACCTTCGATAATTTTGTATGATTCTAAGGCCAAATCTACGATCAATTTTTTTAATTCATAACCAGTACCGAAAGTCAAAGATTGCTTATTGAAATTGCTAATCCCACCAGAGTGGGGCTCGTAAATTATGCCCTGTCTTAAAAAAATATGTTTTCCTATTGTCTGTTGTAAACCCCCGTGATAAAATTCTTTTCTTATAGATGCAATATTTTCATAATCAGCGGACATTAAAAACCAGTCAGACGGTTTTATAGATAGTCCTGTTCTTATATGAGATTTAAGAATACTTCGCCTATAATCTGCCCACCAAATACATCCAGGTGAATTTTCTACGGAAAAACCCAATTTTACAAATTTAGACGCTGTGTAAAGTAGGCCAAAATCAAATGCTATACCATTACCATCGGATATATTTGTCGACGAGTTAACTAAATCGGCTATACCAAGATTGGCAGAAATATAACTAATGTTTATGCCTAATTGCATTTTATCTGTGTATTGTGATGCCGAAGAAAAAGTATATTTATTGACACGTACCTCTATTTTTTTATTTTCAAAAAGAGATGAATAGCTGGAAATTGGTCTAAATGAAAACGCACTTTTTGAATTGGCAAAACTAATAAAGGTAAGTTTTTTTCCTTGAAGAGAATCGCTATAAAAAAGATCGGAATTCATAGTGTTCGTTTCTTGAGATGTATTTATACAGGTTGTAAAATATTTTTCTTCAAGTTGTTTCAATCCCGCCGGATTCCAATATGCCGCCGATGCATTGTCGGACACCGCAACAAATGCCTCTCCCATTCCAATCGCTTTTGCGTCGACAGGTCTTCCATTAAAAATAAATACAGGTAACGGAGCATTTTGTTTAGCATAAAGACAAATAGAAAATAGAAGACAAAAGATAGAAGATAAAATCAAAAATAAAATTTTTTTCATAAGATAGTTAGAAGTCGAAAGTATGACAATCTCCTTGTCATTGAGACTGTGTCACAATGAGCTAAAAAGTTGCATTTTTATAGAAGATAGCAACTGATAGTAAAATATGGTACTGCAATCCAACACTAGATGGTAAAAGATGGATTGCGACACAGTCTGATTGCGACAGCCATGTCCATTTTTATTTCAAATTCTGTAGTTCGTAAAGTTGTTTGTATAATATAGATGTTTCAAGTAATTGAGAATGACTTCCAACAGCAACTATTTTTCCATTATCAACAACAATTATTTTACTGGCTGATTTCACGGTTGAAAGACGGTGTGCAATAACGACGGTGGTCTTTCCTTTCATAAGTTTTGACATTGCATCCTGAACCAGCATTTCCGACTCAGAATCCAGTGCCGATGTTGCTTCGTCAAGAATCAAAATTTGTGGGTTTCTTAAAATTACTCTCGCTATTGCTATCCTTTGTCTTTCTCCACCAGAAAGCATGGCACCTTTTTCGCCAATAACCGTATCGTATTTTTGCGAAAGTTTTTCTATAAAATAATTAGCATTTGCCTCTTTCGCTGCATTTTCTATATTAGAAAAATTTTTGCATACAGTTCCATAAGAAATATTATTGGAAACCGTATCATTAAATAAAATTGTTTCCTGCGTAACTATACCCATCTGACCTCTGAGTGATTTCAACGTAAAATTTTTTATGTTGTTGTTATCGATGGTAACTATTCCATCTGTCGGGTCGTAAAATCTTGCAAGAAGATTTGCTATTGTTGTTTTTCCGCTGCCGGAAGGGCCAACAAGTGCAACTGTCTCACCTTTTTTTATTGTAAAATTTATGTTGCTTAAAACGGGTTTTTCCAATTCATATCTAAAATTAACATTTTCAAATTTTATTTCTCCAGATAGTTCTTTCATTTCTTCTGCATCAGGTAATTCTACAACATTCGGTTTCTCGTCAAGTATTTCAAAAATTCTCTCGGTGGCGGCAAGTGCTGTTTGAATATCAGTGTTCACATCTGTAAGCGATTTTGCTGGTTTGTACATTGACATTGCTGTTGTGAGAAAAGCAACAAATGTTCCGAGTGTCGCAGTGCCACCTATAACTTCTACCCCTCCCCAAAGTATTACGATAGAAATTCCAAACACTCCAAGAAATTCAATAAGCGGTGCCTGTAAAATATCCGCTTTAGTAAGACGCATTAAAATTTTTAAGTAGTCATAATTTTGTTTTCTCATTTCTTCTATCTCTTCCTGTTCTGATGTTACGGATTTTATAAGTTTTATACCAGTGATTTTTTCTTGCAAAAGTGAATAAATATTAGCCGTGAGTTCTTGAACCCGTTTTGACCTTCTTTTTATTTTTTTTCCTATTTTCAGAATTATAATAGATATAACAGGAAAAACAACAAATATAGAAATCGTCCATTTCCAGTTAAGATAAAACATTACTCCGAGATAAAAAATCACATACAAACCGTCTCTTAAAGTGTTTCTCGGAATCATTACAATTGCTCTTTGTATCAGAGAAACATCATAAGTTAGACGGGAAATCAGTTTGCCCGTTTGTGATTTTATAAAATAAGCAATTGAGAGATTCATAAGTTTATTATACATTTCGTTTCTTATATCTGTTATCACCGTTTGTCCTATCCACGATAAAAGATAACTCTGCATATATGAAAAAACAAATTTTAAAAAACCAACAATTATTATTCCAGTTACTATCGGTATAATAAATTCTTTTTGTTTTAGTGCAAAAATCTTATCCATCGCCGGTTTGATTAAAAGCATTAACACCGACTGAAACGCTGCTACAAATACCATACATATCATTGCATAAATGAATTTCTTTTTATACGGTTTTAAGTAGTTAAATAATCTTTTAAGATTTTCCATATATCAATTCTATTTCCCATGGATAAATAACATTAACTCTTTTATCAACAGAGGGCTCATTCTTTTCCATACAGCAGTAGTAAAGTTCGGCATCACGGTATTCCCGCTTAAAAAACATAAGATGGGCAGTATATTTGCTACGAAAAACATTTTTTACTTCTATTGCACAGAAATTTCTCTTTCTACCATTTCTATCGTAGTCCACAATAAAATCAATTTCTTGCTGTTTATTCGTTCTCCAGAAATTGATGTTTTCTGCTGGAATATTTTTTCTTAATTGCGAATACACACTGCTTTCTCTCAAAACAGATTAGTTCTTCTTGTTCTTCTGTTAATGTGGTATTGATCTTATGGGGACGGGAAGATTTATCTTCTAAACTTTCTGCTCTCTTCCAACGATGTGCAGTGGTTTGACTGATACCGTATTTTT